>JAXDLF010000218.1:0-15214 GCA_034666765.1 Chloroflexota bacterium | reverse complement strand
CGCGAGCTCAAGCCCGACGAGGTGACCGAAGTGCGCGCGCACCTCGACGACTGCGGCGGCTGCGAGGACAACTTCGTCATCGAGCAACGCTTCCTGGCGCGGGTCCGCGACTGCTGCACCGGAGAAGAGGGTGACAAGGCACCCCTGGAGCTGCGAACGCGGATCGTGACGCGGCTCCGGATGGAGCGCGACGCACCCCGATAGCTATTGACATTCCGCGTGCGAATGTGTCTAGATAGCATCGATCCGTGGCCAGAAGGAGGTGATCTCCAATGCCAGCAAAGAAGAAGGCCGCCAAGAAGACGGCCAAGAAGAAGTCCTCGAAGAAGAAGTAGTTTTTCTGACACCGATGCGATGACGAAAGTCGTCGCTGTTCGTTCTTTCGATCCGGCACCTTTCGCGATCTCGCCGATCCGCTCTAGGCCTGAGCGGATCGGTTTCTTTTTGGACCACGTACGCTTCGCAGCGATGCGTCAACGCGCGATGCCCGAGCTCGATCCGCGGGCTGTCGCGGCGGGGCTTGCGCTCACAATTCTGGTCGCGATCGGCGGGAGTTTGCTCGGGTTTCCGCCGATTCTCGCGGTGCTCGCGGTCGCCGCGGGCGGCTACGTCGCGGGACGGATGGCCGGTCGGGACGGCCTGCTCCACGGGGCGGTGGTGGGCGCACTGTCGATCGTCGTCGTCTCGATCGCGGCGAGCGCGGGGAACGCCAGCGTGTCCAATGTCCTGGTGGACACCGTGGCGATCGTCGTCAGCGACGTCCTCCTGCTGCTCTTCTCGTCGGTCGCCGGATGGCTCGCGACGCGGAGCTGACCGCCTTCGTCTTTCTCGGATAGGGACAGAGGTCGATGACCGGGCACTCGGGGCATTTGGGGGTCGGGTTGCAGATCCGGCGTCCATGGAGGATCAAGTTCCAGGTCGCTTTGACCCAATCTTTCTCCTGGAAGACCGCCCGAAGGTCCTGTTCGATCTTGTCGGGGTCCTGGTGCCGGGTCAGGCCGAGCCGCCCGGCGACCCGGGCAGCGTGCCGGTCGACGGCGATCGCCGGCACGCCGAAGGCGTTGGCCAGGACGATCGACGCCGTCTTCCGCCCGACCCCCGGAAGCGAGGTCAGCCCCTCCATGTCCCGGGGGACCTCCCCGCCGAAGCGTTCGACGATCGCCAGGGCCGCCCCCTTGACCGCCTTGGTCTTCTGGCGAAAGAAGCCGGTCGGCACCAGCTCGCGCTCGAGCACCTTCACGTCGGCGGCGACGTAGTCGGCGGCGGTCCGGTACTTCGGGAACACGACGGTCCGGGTGACCTCGTTGATCCGCTCGTCCCTGGCCTGCGCGGCGAGGATCGTCGCGACGAGAAGCTGAAGCGGATCGGCGAACTCGAGCGTCGGACCCCAGTCCGGGTAGGCCTTCTCCAGGCGACCGAGGATCTTCCGCGCGCGCGCTCGGAGCGCGGGCGTCACCGTCGGCCGGTATGGCTTCGCGCGCTTCGCCGGCATCAGCGCAGGTCCGCCCAGGTCACCAGCACCGAGAACTGCCGGCACCAGACGACGACGCTGCGATATGCGGACAGGTCGGCCTCGGCGGGCAGGCTGTAGTTGAACGAGCCGTTGGTCGCCTTCAACGGACCGACGTAGAGGCTCGTCGACTCGGTCCACTTCCCGCCGGTCTCCCGCGAGAGGTAGACGTGCACGTCGGGCGCGTTGGTGATCGCGACGTTCTCGAATCGCAGCACGGTCGCGTCACCGGTGCGGATGAGCACGACCGCGCCGGTGCCGTTGTGGATCGCGTCGACATAGCCGAGCTCGCCCCGCGCGAGGATCGCCGGACCCGACGCCGCGGCTGAGGCCTGGGCCGGCCCCGACCCGGACGGAAGGGCGACCCGAGCCGGGCCGCCGGATGGCGCCGGCTCGTTCGCGGTCGTACGGATGAACAGCGGCGATCCGAGATACCACGCGAGCGCGGCGATGCAGATGACAATCCCGGCGATGCCCGCGGTGCGGCCCGTCACGGGAACGCCAGCTCCTCACCGATGCCGAGCGCTCGGGCACGCTCGAACGCACGGGTCGCGACGACCAGATCCTGGATCGCGTTGCCCACGCTCTTGAAGACCGTGCGCTCGCGATCGGCCGTCCGGCCGGCCAGGCGTCCCGACAGGATCTCGCCGAGCTCCACGACGTCTTCCGCGCGACGCCCGCGCAGCTCGCCCGCTTCGGCGAGCGCGCCGGCGCGCTGATCGACGACCACGCGAGCGCCGCGGAGCGTCTCCTCGTCGAGCTCGCGCATGTCCGGTGTGAACGAGCCGACCGCGGTGACGTGGACCCCGGTGGCGAGCCCCGCTCCGTTGAACACCGGCGTCGGGCTCGAGGTCGCGGTCACGACGATGTCGGCATCCGCCAGCGCCTCGCTCGGAGCGCACGGGCGGATCGCGACGCCGGCGAGCTCGGGCCGCTCGGAGGCCCAGGCCCGGAGCGCGGCGGCGTGCTGCGGATCGCGCGTGACGACCCGCACGTCCGTCATGACACGCACGGCGGCGAGTCCGAGCAGCTGGGCCCGTGCCTGGGCGCCCGCACCGAACAGGGCCACCCGGTTCGATCCGGCCCGGCTCAGCTCGCGGGCCGCGAGCCCACCCGCCGCCCCGGTGCGGAGCGCGGTGAGGGCCGTCCCGTCGATCATCGCCAGCAGCTCCCCGCTCGCGCTGTCACCCAGCAGCACCGTCGCGGTGATCAGGGGTCGCCCGGCCAGGGCGTTGGACGGCGCGACGGCGACCACCTTCACCGAATAACAGGAGGAGCCGGCCAGAGCCGCGGGCATCGTGAGGGCCAGCCCGTCGTGCCGCAGGGGCACGGAGAGCCTGACCGGCACAGTCGCTTGGCCGCTGGAAAGTGCCGCGAAACCTTCGGCGACGGCGCTGATCGCGTCGCTCATCGGACAGACCAATGGGAGGTCCGCGGCACGCAGGAGCCGCACCGTCATTTCGTTGACGAGCCTAGGGGGTGCCCGTACCCTCACGTGTCACGGGGCCACCGGGCCCACGGTGGGATACCGGTTCTCGGCGTACCCACATCGCGAGGGGAGGACCTATGCAGAAGCGCTGGCTTTCCATGGCTACCGTCCTTACGGCTGTCGCGCTCGTTGCGGCAGCGTGCAGCGGCGGCGGCACATCCGGCACGACATCGAGTCCAGGAGCATCGGGCGCGGCAGCCTCGAGTGGGACGGCCGTGGTCGGCGAGATCATCATCGCGAGCGACCTGCCGACGTCTGGGGCGGACGCGTCGAGCGGCCTGCCGACCCAGAACGGCGCGGCGTTCGCCGTCGCGCAGACCAAGAGCTACAAGGGCATCACCTTCACCTTCAAGCCGTTCGACGACACCGTGAACGGCGTGCACGACCCGCAGAAGGGCGCGCAGAACGTGCAGCAGATGCTGTCCGACCCGAAGGTCGTCGCGATGGTCGGGCCGTTCAACTCGAACGTCGCCCGGGCTGAGATCCCGATCGCGAACCAGGGGCAGCTCGCGATGATGAGCCCCTCGAACACGAACGAGTGCCTCACCCAGACGTTCCCGTACTGCGACCCGCAGCCGACGGCGCTCCGTCCGACCGGCAAGAACAACTACTTCCGCATCGCGGCTCCGGACACCGTTCAGGGCCCGGCGATGGCGGACTACATCCTGAACACGCTCAAGCTCACCAAGGTCGCCGTGTTCTCGGACAACGAGACCTTCGGCAAGGGCGTGGCTGACAACTTCGTGAAGCGCCTCCAGGCGAAGGGCGGCACGCTCACGAACCGGTCGGACTTCGACTGGAAGACCACGAACGACTTCAAGCCGTTCATCAACGCCGCCAAGGCGAACGGCGCGCAGGCCATCTACGCCGGCGCCACCTCGGCCACCAAGGGCTGCATCGTCCGCAGCCAGATGGCCGGCATCCTCGACGTCCCGTTCACCGGCCCTGACGGCATCGGCGATGACCAGTGCCTGAAGGACGCCGGATCGAACACCGCGAACATGTTCTTCACCAACGCCGCCGGAGACGCGGCGCAGAACCCGGACGCGGCGAGCATCGTCGCGGCCTTCAAGCAGGCGTACCCCAAGGCCTCCGACCTGGGTGCGTACACCTTCCCGGCCTACGACTGCGCCTTCATCCTGGTCGACGCGGTCAAGCGCGCGATCGACACCGCGGGCGGCAAGGTGCCGACCCGCCAGCAGGTCATCGACGCGGTCCAGGCCACCAGCGGCCTCAAGGGCACCGTCGGAACCTATGCCTTCGACGCGAACGGCGACCCGAAGTCCGCGACCATGGCGTTCTGGGCGACGAAGGGCACACCCGCGGTGTGGACCTTCCAGAGCCAGTTCAGCGTTCAGTAGCGACGACGCTGGAAGGAGGGGGCAGCGATGCCCCCTCCTTCCATTCCTAGCGCCCCTCGCATAGCGCTCGCACAGCGGAGGAAGGCGTAGTGGTATCGAGCGTCGCCAGTGCGCGCACCCGGCTTCTGGCCGGCAGCCGCGGCAGGCTCCTCAACGCGGCGCTCTTCCTGCTCATCGGGATCGCCCTGGTCGTCCTCGCGACGAGGGTCGTGGCCCTCGGCCCTGCCTACTTCATCCAGATCGTGGTCTACGGGCTCGCGGACGGATCGATCTACGCACTCATCGCCCTCGGGTACACGATGGTCTACGGCATCGTCGAGCTCATCAACTTCGCCCACGGCGACGTGTTCACCCTCGGCGGCTTCCTGTCGTTGTGGCTGCTGCCGATCTTCGGGGTGACCGAGGGGGGCAGCATCACCGGCGCCGGGTTGATCCTGCCGCTGCTGGCGATCCTCGTCATCTCGATGGTCGTCTGCGCGATCGTGAACGTGACGATCGAGCGGGTGGCCTACCGGCCGCTCCGGCATGCCCCGCGGCTCACGCCGCTCATCACCGCCGTCGGGATGTCGTTCGTCCTCGAGGGTGTGATGTTTCTCTGGCGCGGCCCGTTCAACCTGCACTACCCGAACGTCCTGCCCGCGGCCGGGATCGAGCTCGGCGGCGCGAACGGGCCGGCCATCGCGTTCAAGGATCTGGCGGTCATCGCGATCGCGATCGTGCTCATGGTCGGGCTCACCCTGTTCGTCGAGCGCACGAAGCTCGGCAAGGCAATGCGCGCGACCGCGCAGGACCGCGACGCGGCCCAGCTCATGGGGATCGACATCAACCGGACGATCGCGGCGACGTTCTTCATCGGCGCCTTGCTCGCCGGCGCGGGCGGGATGATCTTCGGCCTCTACTACAACACCATCACCTTCGACCAGGGCTTCACCGCCGGTCTCGTCGCGTTCACCGCGGCGGTCTTCGGCGGGATCGGCAACATCCAGGGCGCCGCCCTCGGCGGGCTCGTCATCGGGATCATTCAGTCGTTCTGGGACGGCTACTTCGACACGGCGTGGACCCAGGTGGTCATCTTCGCGATCCTCGTATTGGTCCTGGTCTTCCGTCCGACCGGCCTCCTCGGAATGCGCGTGCCCGAGAAATGAGCGACGGGCGGCCATGACCATCTTCAGGACGATCCGGAAGGTCTGGGAGACCGACCCGCGGGTCGACCCGAACCCGCTCGTCTACACGATCCTCACCCTCGGCGCGATCCTCTACCCGGTCTGGGCCCAGGTCTCGACCGGCGGCCAGGGCGACTTCCTGATCAGCGTGCTCGCCGACGCCGGCGTGTACATCCTCCTCGCCGTCGGGCTCAACGTGGTGGTGGGCTTCGCCGGCCTCCTGGACCTCGGCTACGCGGCGTTCTTCGCCATCGGCGCGTACACGTACGCGTTCCTGGCATCCGACCACCTCGTCGTCACGCCACTCCACGAGGCGATCCACCTGCCGTTCTGGATCGTGCTGTTCATCGGACTGTTCGTCGCCGCGGCCTTCGGCCTCATCCTGGGCGCGCCGACCCTGCGGCTGCGCGGGGACTACCTCGCGATCGTGACCCTTGGTTTCGGCGAGATCGTGCCGCGGATATTCCGGAACGTGTCGGCCTGGACGAGCGGCGTGAACGGCATCTCGGCCCTCGACAAACCGGTGCTCCCGGTCTGGCTGAACGGCCCGTGGTCCGGGGACCCGCTCGCGCTCGTGCAGAACTTCAAGATCATCAGCCCAATGGCGTTCTACGTCGTCATGGTGCTGCTGCTCGGGATCTCGATCGTGCTCGTGAACAACCTCCGGAAGTCGCGGGTCGGGCGCGCGTGGATGGCCGTCCGCGAGGACGAGGTCGCCGCCGCGGCGATGGGCGTGAACACCGTGCGCATCAAGCTGCTCGCGTTCGCCATCGGCGCCGCGTTCAGCGGCTTCGCCGGGTCGTTCTACGGCGCGAAGCTGTCACTGGTGAGCCCGGAAAACTTCGGCTTCTCGGTCTCCATCACGATCCTCGTGATGATCGTGCTGGGCGGCATGGGCAACATCCCGGGCGTGATCGTCGGCTCGCTCCTGATCTACTGGATCACCTTCCTGTTCCTGCCGGCGCTCCCACCGCTCGCGGAGGGCTGGGCCACGTCGCTCGGCCTCGGCTCGCTGGTGCCGCCCGAGGGCGACTGGCCCGGCATCGGCCAGGAGGTGCAGCGGCTCAAGTTCCTGTTCTTCGGGATCATCCTCGTGCTCACGATGCTTCTGCGGCCGCAGGGCCTCATCCCGAGCCGGGTCCGCCAGCAGGAGCTCACCAAGGGCGTGCACGAGGACACCACGATCGAGGACGTCAACGCCGAGACGACGGCATGAGCGTGACCACCGCGGCGCCCCCGACGGCGCCCACCGCGCAGGACCACATCCTGAAGATCGAGCACGTGACGAAGCGCTTCGGCGGCCTCGTGGCCGTGGACGACGTCTCGTTCGACGTCAAGCGCGGCGAGGTGTTCGCGCTCATCGGACCGAACGGCGCGGGCAAGACCACCCTGTTCAACTCGATCACCGGGATCTTCCCGCCGAGCGAAGGGCGGGTCGTGTTCAACGGCCGCGACATCGCCGGCGCCAAGCCGCATCAGGCCGCGTCGCTGGGGATCGCCCGCACCTTCCAGAACATCCGGCTGTTCGAGTACATGAGCGCGCTCGACAACGTGCGCGTCGGCCAGCACTGCCGGACGAACAGCAAGCTCTGGGACTCGCTGTTCAAGACCCCGCACGAGCGGCGCGAGGAGCACGCCATCACCGAGCGGGCGATGGAGCTCCTCACCTTCGTGGGGATCCAGGCCCACGCCGAGAACTACGCGCGGAACCTGGCCTATGGCCAGCAGCGCCGGCTCGAGATCGCTCGGGCGCTCGCCACGCGGCCACAGCTGCTCCTCCTCGACGAGCCGGCCGCGGGCTTCACCCCGCAGGAGAAGGTCGAGCTCATGCGCCTCGTCGACAAGATCCTCGCCGAGGGGATCACCGTGTTCCTCATCGAGCACGACATGAAGGTCGTCATGGGTATCTCGCGGAACATCGCGGTGCTCGACCACGGCGAGCTCATCGCCCTCGGTCCGCCGGAGGTGATCCGCAAGGATCAGCGGGTCATCGAGGCGTACCTGGGCAAGGGAGCCTGATGGCGCTGCTCGAGCTCAAGGGCGTGGACGCGCTGTACGGCCGCGTGCGGGCGCTCCGCGGCGTGACGATCGACGTCGACCAGGGCGAGGTCGTCGCGCTCATCGGCAGCAACGGGGCCGGCAAGACCACGACGCTCCGCACCATCTCCGGCCTCATGCATCCACCCAGCGGCTCGATCACCTTCGACGGCAAGGACATCACCCGGATGGCGGCGCACAACATCGTCGGGCTCGGGATCTGCCAGTCGCCCGAAGGACGCCGGCTCTTCGCCCGGATGCAGGTGATCGACAACCTCCGGATGGGCGCGTTCCTGCGCAAGGACGCCGCGGGGGTGCAGAAGGACATGGAGCGCGTCTTCGAGCTGTTCCCCCGCCTCAAGGAGCGGACCACCCAGCTGGCCGGCACGCTCTCCGGCGGCGAGCAGCAGATGCTCGCCATCGGGCGGGCGCTGATGTCGAAGCCGAAGCTGCTCATGCTCGACGAGCCCTCCCTCGGGCTCGCGCCGATCCTCGTCGAGACGATCTTTCAGATCGTCCGCGAGATCAACGCCCAGGGCATCCCGATCCTCCTCGTCGAGCAGAACGCCCACAAGGCGCTCGAGGTGGCCCACCGGGCGTACGTCCTCGAGACCGGCTCGATCGTGAAGTCCGGGTCCGGCAAGGAGCTCCTCGACTCGCCCGACGTCCAGCGCGCGTACCTGGGCATCTGACCCGCGCTTCCTAGACTCCGCGGGTGACAGCCTCGCTGGCGCTCGCGGTCCCCAGGGACGTCGAGCGCGTGGTCGACACGCTGATCGAGAACGGCTTCGAGGCGTTCGTCGTGGGCGGCTGCGTGCGGGACGCGCTGCGCGGCGTCGATCCGCAGGACTGGGACGTCGCGACGAGCGCGAAGCCGGACGCGATCCAGAAGCTGTTCAAACGGTCCCTGTACACAAACCGCTTCGGGACGGTCGTGGTGTCAAGCGGCGCGCACGAGATCGAGGTCACGACGTACCGGGTGGAGGCGGACTACGCCGACCACCGCCGGCCCGAGGACGTCGCGTTCACCGAATCGCTGCACGAGGACCTGGCCCGCCGTGACTTCACGATGAACGCGATGGCCTGGCGGCCGACGCCGGCCGGCGGCGAGCTCGTCGACCCGTTCGGGGGGCGGGCCGACCTCGAGGCAAAGATCGTCCGCGCCGTCGGCGACCCCGGCGAGCGTTTCGCGGAGGACGCGCTGCGCATGCTGCGCGCGGTGCGGTTCGCGACGGTGCTCCGGATGCGCATCGAGCCCGCGACGGCGGACGCGATCGCCCGGCATGCCGGGCTCGCGGCCACCCTGTCGGGAGAGCGGATTCAGCAGGAGCTGAACAAGATCCTCCTGGCCGAGCGTCCATCCACCGGGATCCGGCTGCTCTCCGACCTCGGGCTGCTGGCGGTGCTGTGCCCCGAGCTCGAGATCTGCAAATCGATCCCCCAGGACAAAGCCGTGGCCCAGGATGTGTTCGAGCACTCGCTCATCACCGTCGACGCCACCCCGCCCGACCTGGTGCTCCGGCTCGCGGGGCTGTTCCACGACGTGGGAAAGGCGGAGACGTTCGCCGACGGACACTTCCATCAGCACGAGTTCGTCGGCGAGGCCATCGCCCGCCGGATCCTGCGGCGCTGGAAGTATCCGAAGGACACCGTGGGCGCCGTGGCCCACCTGATCCGGCACCACATGTTCTGGTATCAGTCCGACTGGACCGGCTCGGCCGTCCGCCGCTTCATCCGGAAGGTCGGTCTCGACGTCATCCCGGATCTGTTCGACCTGCGGCGCGCGGACAACATCGGCAGCGGCGTCCGGGCGCCCCGGATGTACGCCCTGGAGGACCTCTGGACCCGGGTGCAGGCCGAGATCGAGCGCAGCACGGCCTTTTCGCCGAGCGACCTGGCCGTCGACGGGACCGACGTGATGCGCGAGCTCCGGATCGCCCCCGGCCCCGAGGTCGGCCGGGTCATCGCGGCGCTCTTCGAACGGGTGCTCGACGATCCCGACCTCAACAGCCGGGACCGCCTCCTCCCGCTCATCCGCGAGCTCGGCGCGAAATCGGCGTAGCCCGGGACTATCCTGTCGGCCATCGGGCTCCAAGCAAAGGTCGGAGGGGTGCGATGGACACGGTGACGTCGAGGCGGCAATTCCTGAAGCTCACGGGGATCGGCACGGCGGGGATCGCCGCGGCGGAGCTCGGAGGCCTCGGCTTCGATCTCGCCTTCGCCGGCCAGCGGGCGGCGCGGCGCAAGCTCGAGGGCACGAAGCAGACCGCGAGCATCTGTCCCTACTGCGCCGTCGGGTGCGGCACGATCGTCAACGCGAAGGCCGAGAACGGCCGCACCACCATCGTGAACATCGAAGGCAACCCCGACAGCCCGATCAACACCGGAAGCCTCTGTCCGAAGGGCGCGGCCACCTTCCAGCTCGCGGTGAACCCGCTCCGCACGACGAAGGTCATGCACCGCAAGCCCGGCGCGACCGACTGGGACACCGAGGCCATGACCAGGGACCAGGCCATGACGCGGATCACCCAGCTGTACGCCGATTCGCGGGACGCGACGTTCATCGAGAAGGACGCGAACGGGAAGCTCATCAACCAAGCCACCGGCATCTTCGCCCTGGGCGGGGCGACGAACGACAACGAAGAGAACTACCTCATCGCGAAGGTGAACCGGATGATGGGTGTCGTCCGGATCGAGAACCAGGCCCGGATATGACACTCCGCCACGGTCCCCGGTCTGGGGGTCTCGTTCGGACGCGGCGGCAGCACCACCTTCCAGATGGATCTGCAGAACTCCGACACGATCGTGTTCATGGGCTCGAACATGGCCGAGTGCCATCCCTGCGGCTTCAAGTGGCCGATGAAGGCCAAGGCCAAGGGAGCGACGCTCATCCATGTCGATCCGCGGTTCACCCGTACGAGCGCGATGTGCGACCAGTACGTGCCGATCCGCTCCGGAACCGACATCGTCTTCCTCGGCGGCCTCGTCAACTACATCCTGACCAATAAGAAGTACTTCGAGGAGTACGTCCTCGGCTTCACGAACGCGGCGACGCTCATCAACACGGGTTTCAAGGACACCGAGGACAACGACGTATTCTTCTCCGGCTACAACGCCACGACCCGGGCCTACGACCGGGCGACCTGGCAGTACCAGACCGGAACCGCGCCGGCGCGGGTCCCGGAGCCGCAGTCGAACTCCGAAGCCAAGGAGGGCCAGGTCGGATCGCCCACCGCGCCGGTCGCCGCGCCGCAGGGTCAATCGGTGAAGGGCGCGAACTTCGCGGCGCTGATCGCGAACCGCCTGCCGGGCGCACCGCTCCAGGACAAGACGCTCCAGGATCCGAACACCGTGTTCCAGATCCTGAAGAAGCACTACGCGCGCTACACGCCCGAGATGGTCGAGAAGATCTGCGGCACCCCGAAGGAGCTGTTCGTCAAGGTCGCGGACACCCTCATCGCGAACTCCGGTCGCGACAAGACGAGCGCGTTCGTCTACGCGGTCGGCTGGACGCAGCACACGACGGGCGTGCAGCTCATCCGCACCGCGGGCCTCGTGCAGCTGCTGCTCGGCAACATCGGCCGGCCCGGCGGCGGGATCATGGCCCTCCGCGGCCACGCCTCGATCCAGGGCTCGACGGACATCGCGAGCCTGTACAACCTCCACCCGGGCTACCTCAACGTGCCGGACGCCTCCAAGACGCACGACACACTCCTCAATTACATCCTCACCGAGACCCAGCCGACCTCGTTCTGGTCGAACACGCCCGCGTACGTCATCAGCCAGCTGAAGGCGTGGTTCGGCGACAGCGCGAGCGCGGACAACGACTACTTCTACGACACGCTGCCCAAGATCACCGGCGACCACAGCCACCTGCCGGTGATGATCGAGATGAGCCAGGGCAAGATCCAGGGAATGATCCTCACCGGTCAGAACCCCGCGACGAGCCTCAACGCGGTCTTCCAGCGCAAGGCGATGGCGAAGCTCAAGTGGCTCGTGGTGCTCGACTTCTACGAGACGGAGTCGTCGGTGTTCTGGAAGCACATCGACGACATCGCGCCCGCGGACATCGCGACCGAGGTGTTCTTCCTGCCGGCGGCCCACGTCGCCGAGAAGGACGGCTCGATGACCCAGACCCAGCGCACCATCCAGTTCCACAAGAAGGCTGCCGACCCGCCGGGCGACGCCCGGAGCGACCTGTACTTCTGGTGGGACCTCGGGATCCGCCTCAAGAAGCTCTACGCGGCCGGCCGTGCCGGCGCGAAGAACCTCGACGGCATCAAGAACATGACCCTCGATTACGCGCCGGATCCGGCGGAAGTCGCGGACTGGATCCACAAGGACGAGCCCTCGGCGCTGAAGGTGTACAAGGAGATCAACGGGTTCGACTACAAGACGAAGAACCCGCTCAACAGCTTCGCCAACCTCGCGGCGGACGGATCGACCGCGGCCGGTGCCTGGATCTACACCGGGATGCTCCAGCTCGTGAACGGCCAGGTCGTGAACCGGGGCGACATGCTCCCCGGCAAGAACGATGGCTGGGTCAGCCCGAACTGGGGCTGGGCCTGGCCGGCGAACCGCCACCAGCTGTACAACCGCGCGTCGGCCGACGCGGCCGGCAATCCGTGGTCGACGAAGAAGAAGTACGACTACTGGGACGCGGCCGCCAAGACCTGGAAGAACGACGCCGGCGACGGCATCGACTTCACCCTGACGAAGGACCCGGCGACGCCGGCGAACCCGAACGGGATCGGCGTGGCGTTCCACGACGGCGCGTCGCCGTTCATCCTGAAGAAGGACGGCAAGGGCTGGCTCTTCGCCTACGAGGGCCTCTCCGACGGGCCGGTGCCGACGCACTACGAGCCGTGGGAGTCACCGGTGAAGAACCTCCTCTACAAGCAGGACCGGAACCCGATCGCGAAGTTCTACGACGTTCCCGGGAACAAGTACAACGAGTTCGCCGGCACGCAGTTCCCGACGGTCATCACGACGTACCGCCTCACCGAGCACCACCTGTCGGGCGTGATGACCCGCTGGCTCCCTTGGCTCGCCGAGCTCATGCCCGAGCTGTTCGTCGAGATCTCCCCCGAGTTCGCGAAGGAGAAAACGATCGCGAACGGCGACTACGTCCGCGTGATCAGCGAGCGCGGTGTCACCGAGGCCCGGGCCCTCGTCACGAAGCGGCTCCGGCCGCTCACGGTGAACGGACAGACCCTCCACCAGGTGGGCATGCCGTTCCACTGGGCGTACCAGGGCATCGCGACCGGGGACATCGCGAACAACGTCACGTCACTCGTCGCCGATCCGAACGTCACGATCCACGAGGGCAAGGCGTTCACCTGCCGGATCGAGAAGGGACGGGCCCGGGCATGAGCGATCTGCGTGGCATGTTCGTCGACACCTCGATCTGCACCGGCTGCAAGGCCTGCCAGGTCGCCTGCAAAGAGTGGAACGAGATGGCTCCCGGCGTGCCGTTGCCGATGGAGGACGAGGCCGCAGTCCGCGAGCACCGGGCATTCACCGGGAACAGCTACGACAACACCAGCCACCTGTCCGCGACGAACTGGCGGCACGTGAAGTTCATCGAGCAGATCGGTCCGGACCCGGCCACGACCGACCGGTCGGACCCGCGGTGGCTGATGATGAGCGACTCCTGCAAGCACTGCGTCCAGGCCGGGTGCCTGGAGGTCTGCCCGACCGGCGCGCTCTACCGCACCGAGTTCGGGTCGGTCGACATCCATCAAGACGTCTGCATCGGCTGCCGCTACTGCGTGGGCGCGTGTCCCTTCGGGGTCATCGCGTTCAACCAGCGGACCGGGCGCGTGAACAAGTGCATCCTCTGCCAGGACCGTCTCGAGATCGGGATGGGCACCGCCTGCGCGAAGGCCTGCCCGACCTCGTCGCTGACCTTCGGCACCGTCAGCGAGCTGCAGGCGATGGCCAACGAGCGGGTGAAGCTCCTCCACTCCCGCGGCCAGACCGACGCGTACATCTACGGCTGGGATCTCGGGAACAGCGGAACGATCACCGCCGGCCCGAACAAGGGCACCGCGGTCAAGGACGTCGAGGTCGTCGGCGGGCTGAACGTGTTCTACCTGCTGCTGGACAAGCCCGAGGTTTACGGCCTGCCCTCGCACGCGGCGCTGCCGCAGCGCAACTTCGTGCCGTCGGCCGGCATCGCGCTCATCTCCGCGGCCGTGCTCGGGGTCACCGGGCTGGCCGCGTTCCGGCGCAACCGGATGAGCGAGAACGCCGCCGCGGCGGCGACCGCTCCGACGAGCGAGGGAGGCGCCTGATGCCGACCACATACGTCCTCCCGCCCGAGTGGGAGTGGCCGATCACGATCGCGCTGTTCCTTGCCGGCGTCGCCGCCGGCACGTACTCGGTCATGGGCCTCATCCACTTCGCCGGAGACAAGCGGGATGAGCCGGTCCTGCACCGCCTCGGCTTCATCCCGATGCCGATCATGATCATCGTCCCCCTGCTGCTCATCTACGACCTCGGGCAGCAGAGCCGGTTCCTGAATCTCCTGATCAAGAGCCCGGCCGCGACCGAACGCCCGGGGCCCCTCATGTTCAATCCCAACTCGCCGATGAACTGGGGCTCGTGGGCCATGGTCATCTTCGCCGGCTTCGCCGCGCTCGCGTTCGCCGACTCGCTGCATCACAGCGGGCGCCTGCGGTTCGGCTGGCTCGAGCCGCTCACGCACAGCAAGATCCTTCTCGCGCTCGGCGAGCTCTTCGCGATGGTGGTCTCCGGGTACAGCGGGGTGCTCATCGCCGTGACCAATCAGGGCGTGTGGTCGGACACCTGGCTCATGGGCGGCCTGTTCATCTGCTTCAGCGAGCTCTCCGGCATGGCCGTTGCCGCGATCGTCTGCGATCGCCTGGGCGCCACCCACACCGCCCTTGCGGTCCGCCGCGCGCTGTTCCTCTTCGCCGCCATCAGCGCCGCCTTCCTCGTGCTGTTCCTCGCCGGTCTCGCGACGCAGCAGGACGGCTCGCTCCCCGCGCTGATCGCGAGCCTCCACGAGTTCGTCGGCGTCGCGTTCTGGGTCGGGGCCGTGGGGCTTGGGCTCCTCGTCCCGCTGCTGCTGCTCGCGCCACGGCCGATCGTGCGCATCCCGAACGGATCGCTCGCGCTCATCGGCGTGCTCGTGCTCGTCGGCGTGCTCGCGTTCCGGTACGCGATGTTCTACTCCGCGATCTCTTTCGTCCAGAGCTAGACGGTCCCGAACCGGCTCGAGATCGACGAGGCCCGCGCCCGCTGGCGAGAGCTCGCCAGAGAGGACGCGGGCCTCGGCCCGATCGCCGCCTTCCACGACGAGCGCCTCGCCGCGCTGGTCGGCCGGCCCGCGCCGGACGTCGCCATCGATCTCACACCGGAGGCCGCGACCGAGGCGATCGCCGCGGGCCGCGCCCTGCTGGGCGAGGGCACCCTCACCTGCGAGACGGACGAGGTGTCCGCCGAGCTGCGACGGCTCGCGCGCAACCTCGCCGAGACGAGCGTCGAAGGATCGGACGCGCAGCGCACCGCGGAACGTCTTGCCGCCGAGGACCTCGACGTCGGACCGTTCCTCGAGGCCGCTCTGAACGGCGAGACCGAGATCATCGCGCGCGCCGCGACGGAGCGGGGCTATGACCCGGACGCGTTC
>JAXDLF010000217.1:0-6214 GCA_034666765.1 Chloroflexota bacterium | reverse complement strand
CGGCCGAGCATCTTGCCGACGCGGAGCGCCTCACGCCGTCGTTCGGCAGCGAGCGCGCCGAGCTGACGCTCGCGAAGGCCGCGCTGGCTCGCGCCGACGACCGCCCGTCGGAGGCTCTCACCATCGCGCGCATCGCGGTACGGGAAGCGCAGAGTGCGGGCGACGGGTTCCGCGAGCTCGAAGCCGAAGCCGCGGTCGTAGCCTGCGCGACGGACTGCGGTCTGGCCGAGGAGGCCCGGCGATCGCTCGTGCGGTGCTCCGAGCTGGCCACGCGGCTCGGCGATCTCTCCGCGCTGTCGCGCACGCTCGCGGCGCAGGCGGTCGCGGCGCTCGATCGCGGCGAGGCGAGCGAGGCCGAGCCGCTGGCGCTGGAGCTCCTCGCGACGTCCGCCCGCGTCGGCGACATCGGCGGCCAGGCCCGCGCGCTGCGCGCGCTCGCGAAGGCCCAGGAGCTGATGGGCCGTGAAGACGAATCGCACCGCGCGCTGCAGCGCGCGCTCGCGCTCGCCGATCCGAACCTGCCCGATGCGCCCGCGGAGGCCGACGCCGCGCGGACGCTGCTGGCCCTCGGCCGGCTGGCCCTGCGGCAGCCCGACCTCGGGCTCGCCGCGACGACGCTCGAGGAGGCGCGCGCCGTCGCGCCGCGCTCCGGCGACGAGGTCCACCTGGCCGCCCTCATCTCGGCCGAGCTCGCGCGCGTCGCCGTGGCGCGCGGCGCCATCGAGGAGGCCCGGCAGCACGCGAGCGCGGCAAGCGCCGCGCAACGGGCCCATCGCTGCCGCCGGTGCGCGGCCGAGATCGGCCCGGCCCTCGTCGAGACGGCGCTCGCGACGAACGATCTCGCCGAAGCCGACGCCGCGCGGGCCGCGTCGCTCGAGGCCGCGTATCGCCTCAACCTGCCGATCGCGATCGCGACGATGCGCCTCGCCGGCGGGCGGGTGCTCGCGGCGCGCGGCGACCCGTCCGGTGCGCTGGTCGATCTGGTGGCCGCGCTCGAGACCTTCGAGCGGCTGGGCCCGCGACACCTCGTCGCCGAGACCCGGGCCGCGATCGCGGGCGCGGAGCAGGCCCGGCCCGAGTCGGCCTAGCCGGCGAACTCCCCCCCGGCGATGCGCTCGCGGCCATGCAGGTACGGCCGCAGGACCGCCGGGATCAGGAGGGAGCCATCGGCCTGCTGGTAGTTCTCCATGATCGCGATCATCAGCCGCGGGAGGGCGACGCCCGACGCGTTCAGGATGTGCGGCCGCTCGACCTTCCCCTTGGGGTCGCGCTTGAACCGGATGTTGGCGCGCTCGGCCTGCAGCGAGCCGCCGTCGCTGCACGATGAGACCTCGAGCCACTCGCCCATGACCGGCCCCCAGGCCTGCACGTCGAAGCCCTTCTTCGCGACGAAGCCCAGGTCGCCGGTGCACCGCTCGGTCACCTGGACCGGGAGCTCGAGGCGCTCGAGCAGCATCGTCGCCCGTCCGGTGAGCTGCTCGAGCATCCGGCGCGAGTCCTCCGGCGCGGTGAGGACGACCATCTCCACCTTGTCGAACCAGTGGACGCGCTTGATCCCGCGCACGTCGCGGCCCGCGCTCATGTGCTCGCGCCGGAAGCACGGCGTGTACGCGACGTAGCGCAGGGGAAGCTTCTCGAATGGGACGGTCTCGTCCCGATGGAGCGACACGAGCTGCGGCTCGGCCGTCGGGATGAGCCAGACGTCGTCGTCCTCGTCGCGGTAGAGGTTCTCGTCGAAGTGCGGGAGGTGCGCGCTCGCGAGGAGCGTCTCGCGCCGCGTCACCGGCGGCGGGTAGATCTCGGTGAAGCCGTCCGCGACGTGCACGTCGAGCATCCAGGTGATGAGCGCGCGCTGCAGCGCCGCCCCGGCGCCGCGGAACAGGTAGAACCGCGAGCCCGACAGCTTGGTCCCGCGCGGGATGTCGAGGATCCCGAGGCGCTCGCCGAGCTCCCAATGCGGGAGGCCGGGGAACCCGAGGGGCTTGGGTGAGTCTTCGCGGATCACGGGGTTGTCGGCCTCGCCCGCTCCGACCGGCACGTCGGGATCGACGACGTTGGGGATCCAGAGCACCGCGGCGGTGAGCTCCTGCTCGACGGCCGCGAGCTCCTTCTCCAGCGCCGCGATCCTGTCCCCCACCTCGCGCATCAGCGCCTTCACGTCATCGCTCGGTGGACCGCCCTTGCTCGCCTTCTTGCGCTCGGCGCGGAGCGTCTCGACGTCGAAGCGGAGCTGCCTGGCCTTCGCATCGAGCTCGATGATCCGGTCCAGCGGCGCAGCGAAGCCGCGCGCGGCCAGCATCGCGCGCACGCGGTCCGGATCTTCGCGAATGAGGTCGAGGGGTCGCACGGCGTCAGTATCGGGCTCGCCTACGATGCCCGCCATGGCAGCGGAGATCAGCGAGGTCGTCCTCGTCGCGTTCGAGGGGCCGGACCGCTACGCGTTCGTCGGCGGGCTCGCCACGCGGATGAACGACCTGGCCGAGGCGCTCACCGCACGGGGCCACCGGGTCCGCCAGCTGTTCGTGGGCGATCCGGCGCTTCCGGCGACCGAGGTCCGGAACGACGGCCGGCTGGTGCTGGAGCGGTGGGGCCAGTGGATCTCGCGCCACCATCCCAAGGACGTGTACGACGGCGAGGACGGGAAGTGGCGCGACTTCGGGCGGACGGTGCCGCCGCACCTGCTCGAGACGGTCGTCGTGCCCGCCGCCCGCCAGGGAAAGCGCGCGGTGCTGCTGTTCGAGGACTGGCAGACCGCCAACGCCGCGATCAACACGAGCGTGCTCGCCGAGCGCGCCGGTCTGCGCCGCGCGATCACGCCGTTCTGGAACGCGAACAACACCTACGGCTTCGGCAGCATCGACTTCACCCTGCTTGCGCGCGCGGCGACCATCACCACGATCTCGCGATTCATGCGGGCCGAGATGGTGAAGTCGGACGTCGAGCCGGAGATCCTGCCGAACGGCATCGCCACGCGATTCGCGGAGCCGGTGCCACCCGCGCACGTGCGCGCGATGCGCGCGGGCCTGGCCGGACGGCCCAGCCTGGTGAAGGTCGCGCGGTTCGACGCCGACAAGCGGTGGCTCTGGGCCATCGACGCCGTCGCGCACCTCCGCGACATCGGCGCGCGGCCCCGCTTCATGATGCGCGGCAGCCGCAACGACTACGCCGACGTCGTCGGCGCCCGGATCAGAGAGCGCGGCCTGACGGTCGAGCGCGTGGCGCTCCCGGCGAACGCCGCGCCGAAGGAGCTGGCCACGACCCTCCAGAACGTCGAGGCGGACGTGGCCTTCCTCGACTTCTTCGTCAGCGAGCCCGCGCTGCGCGCGCTCTACGCCGCCGCGGACGGCGTGCTCGCCAACTCCGAGAAGGAGCCGTTCGGCCTCGTCGGCCTCGAGGTCATGGGCGCCGGCGGCATCGCGTTCGTCGGACGTACGGGCGAGGACTACGCCATCCCGTACGGCAACTCGATCGTCGTCCAGTCCGACGATCCGCGCGAGCTGCTCACCCACCTCGCGGCCCTCGGCTCCCGCCCCGAGCTGACCAAGCGCATCCGGGCGGATGGCCGGGCCACCGCCCAGCGCTACGTCTGGCCGCGGATGCTCGACGCGATGGAGGCGTCGTGGGAAGCGGCCGCCACATTCGGATAGGCCCGCGCCGGCGCGTGCGCGCCATCGCCCTCGTCGCCGTCGTCGTCGCCGCCGCGTGCGGCTCGGCCTCGTCGGTCACGCTGCGCGGCGCCTCGCCGACGGCCGGCCCGACCCAACAGGCCGCGGCGGTGCGCCCGGCCGCCACCGGCGGCGGCGTGCGGACGTTCGTCGACGCCGACATGGGGTTCAAGGTCGACCTCGCGGATCCCTGGCGTCCCTCCTCGTGCAATCAGCCTTCGCGCACCGACGGCGGCATCTACAGCGGGCGCGCGGACTTCGTCGTCGTGGACGAGATGCACGAGATCGGCACCGACGTCGGCCGCCAGTACGCGTCGGTCGCGGTGACGGTGACCGGCAACAAGGAGGGCCTGACCGCGCGCCGGTGGATCGAGGTGGGCAGGATCGGGACGCCGGCCGGGACCGTGCTGCAGGACGTCCAGTTCCTCGGCCGGCCCGGCGTGCAGCTCGTTCCGAGTGGCACCTACTTCTTCGCCGACGGGGGCCGGATGTGGTCGATCGGCGCCGATCTGCGCGTGGACCCGGCGCTGAAGACCGCCGCGGACGCCCTCATCGCGTCGTTCCGGCTGCTCGGCGACGACGAGATCGCGGCCGCGCGCGGCGCGGCGAGCCCGACTCCCGCGCCCCGCCCCCTCGACGCGCTCGTGGCCGGGCTCGCCGCGGGGTTCGCCGCCAAGGACGCCGATGCGCTCGCCGCTCTGATGAGCGACTGCTTCGGCAACGCCCTCGAGAAGGCCGGCGCCTCGTTCGTCACGCGCGCGAGAGGGGTGGCCGATCTCCGCGCCGGATTCGCCGCGGGACTGACCGTCGCCGTCGCGACGAGGCCGGTGAAGGGCGACCCGTCGCTCGGCGGCGCGATGATCGGCTCGACGTGGTCAGGCGACGGACAGCCGGCCCGGTCGATCGACCTCTCCCTGCGGGACGACGGCGGGCGCTGGCGCTGGGTCGCGACGGTCAGGCTCCAGCGCTAGACCCGCTCGTAGATCCCGTACGCGAGCGCGCGCCGCACGACGATCGGCCGCGACGGGTCGCGGGCGAGGCTGGCGTGGGTGCCGCGGGTATAGCCACCGATCCGGCGGGACGTCGCGAGCCACGCGTCCAGGTGCGGCAGATCCATCTCCGGTAACGCGTACCAGAAGTGACCCGCCCGCAGGGGCTTCAGCAGGCCTTCGCGCACCACGCGCCGCACGGCCCGATCGCTGTGGTGGTTGTCGACGATCGCGTCGCGGAGCTCATACAGGCCGCCGACCGCCCTCCCGCCGCGCAGCACGCGCGGCGGATGCCCGGAGTCGGGACGCAGATCGATGATCGTGCCGCCCGGCCGCACCGCCCGGTGCGCCTCGTGAAGGGCATCGACCATGCCCATCCGGCTGATGCATCAGAGGGACCAGGAGAAGAGCGCGGTGTCGAAGCGCTCGCTCCCGACCGGGAGATCCTGCGCGCTCGACACGTCGAACGTGACGTTGCCGAGTCCGCGCCGGCGGGCCTCGCGCCGGGCGTCGGCGATCGCCTCGTCGTCGGGATCGAGGCCGGTCACCGACCGCGCGAGCGGGGCGATGAGCCAGGAGAGGCGTCCGTTACCCGTTCCGATGTCGAGGACGTCCCTGCCCCGGAAGAACCGCTCGGCCCGAAGGCCGCGCAGCTCACGGTCGTCCGCCGGGCGCATCGCGCTCGCGCAGCCGACCCGGCCGACGTTCGCGCCGCTCATCCGTAGCCCTCGCGCGTCCCGGGCAGCATCGCGCCGCCCTTGCCGCCGACCGCGGCGCCGCGGGTTGGGTCGAGCAGCGGCTGCTTCAGCTCGTCCGGCGGCTCCGCGCCGGCGTACCACCAGATCACCTCGCAGTTCGCGCGGAACAGCTCGTCGAACACCCGGTCCTCGGGGCTCGAGTTGCGGCTCGAGTACCACCAGAACCAATCGCTGCCCTCGGCCACCATGAGCGGCTGGCGCACGCTGGGCGGCATCTCGCGCAGCGAGCCCCACTGCTCCTGCGCGAACCGGCGGGTCCGCTCGAGCATGTGCCAGGCGCGCTGGTGGGCCGGCTCCCCCGACCAGACCTTGAGGTCCCCGTCGATCCACGAGCCGGTGTGCAGGCCCGGCAGCTTGACCACCGGCGGGTGGGCATCGAGGAAGTCCGACACCCGAACGGTCTCGAAGCGCTCGTCGGTCTCGAGGGTGCCGTAGAGGGTCCGCAGGAAGTCGTTGCCGTTGTTCGGGTACGCCTCCCACGCGTTCTCGCCGTCCAGGATGATCGACGCGATGTATGGCCCCCCGTCGTCGGGCAGCCGGTCGCGCGCGGCCTCGAGCTTCCAGATGAGGTCGCCGACGGCGTCCTGGGGGCTCATCGAGCCGTAGGCGAAGCCGATGCGGTCCGAGATCTCCCGGTCGCGGAAGAGCGCCGTCACCCCGTTCGCCAGCCGGAACGGCTGATACAGGAGCTGCGGATGCACGAGCGCCCCGATGTCATCGCGCTCGAACGTGATGTTCGCGGACCGGCCCAGCACCCCCTCGTCCGTGGCGAACCATTCGATCCGCGCGCGCTTGATCGCGT
>JAXDLF010000216.1:0-5891 GCA_034666765.1 Chloroflexota bacterium | reverse complement strand
CGTGTACCGCACCGAGCAGGGGAAGTGGGACGCGGTCATCGCCGAGGTCACCGAGCGGAACGTGAAGGGCCAGCCGGTGCTCATCGGTACGACGTCGGTGGAGAAGAGCCAGACCCTCTCGGAGGAGCTCGACCGGCACGGCATCAAGCACAACGTCCTGAACGCGAAGAACCACGAGCGTGAGGCGCGGATCATCGAAGGCGCGGGCCAGCTCGGCGCGGTCACGCTGTCAACGAACATGGCCGGCCGAGGCGTCGACATCCTCCTCGGCGACGGCGTCCGCGAGCTCGGCGGCCTCCACGTCATCGGTACCGAGCGGCACGAGGCCCGGCGGATCGACAACCAGCTGCGTGGCCGCGCCGGCCGCCAGGGCGATCAGGGCTCCTCACGGTTCTACGCCTCGCTCGAGGACGAGCTCATCCGGATCTTCGCGTCGGACCGGATCGCCGGCCTGATGACCCGGTTGGGCTTCGACGACTCGGCGCCGATCGAGTCCGGCATGGTGACGGGCGCCATCACCCAGGCGCAGGTCAAGGTCGAGGGCCGCAACTTCGACATGCGCAAGCGCGCCCTCGAGTTCGACGACGTGCTGAACAACCAGCGCAACGTCATCTACGGCGAGCGCCACAAGATCCTCGCCAAGGGCGACGTGCGCGAGACGGTCCTCGACTACGTGCACGACGCGGTCGCCGACCTCGTCGATGCGAGCGTCTCGTCGCCCGACCCCGACGACTGGGATCTCACGACGCTCGTCGCCGCGCTCGGCGCCATCCTCGGGCGCAGCGACGACATCACGCTCGAGACCTTCGCGGGTATCGACTCGCAGGAGGATCTCTCGGCGAAGGCCGAGGAGCTGGTCGACGAGACCTACGAAGCCCGCGAGGCCGCGCTCGGTGAGGAGACCTCGCGGGCGATCGAACGCTGGCTGCTGCTCCGCACGATCGACACCCACTGGGTCGAGCATCTCACCGCGATGGAGGAGCTGCGCGAGGGCATCTACCTCCGCGGGTACGGGCAGCAGGATCCGCTCATCGCGTACAAGAACGAGGCCCGCACGTTCTTCGACGAGATGACGAGCAAGATCGCCTCCGACGTCGCACAGACGATCCTGCGCATCTCCGTGCGCACGGCCGAGCAGGCCGAGCAGGCCGAGCAGGACGAGAAGAACGCGCCGCCCCCGGCGGATGGGGGGTCGCAGCCCCATCGCACCACCGGCACCGGTTGGAACGATCCGAACGCGAAGCGCCCGCCGGCGAACGCCAAGGACCTCGGCCGCAACGACCCGTGCTGGTGCGGCTCCGGCAAGAAGTACAAGAAATGCCATGGGCGCTAGCTAGCTGAATCTCCCGTTCGATCCGAACGTCCACCTCGGGCCGTTCCAGGTCGCATGGCATGGGATCTTCACCGCCGTCGGCATCTTCTTCGGGGTGTGGCTCCCGGTGCGGCTGTTGCGTGGCCGGGTCGCCGAAGACGCCCTCTACGCGCTGGCCACGCCGGCCGTCATCGGCGGGATCATCGGCGCGCGGATCTTCCACGTCATCGACTGCTGGTCCCTGTGCGGCTACGACACGAACCCCTGGCTGATCCCCCAGATCTGGACCGGCGGCATCGCGATCATGGGGGCCGTTGTCGTCGGTGCCATCACCGGGTACGTGATCGCCGTCCGCCGCGGCGACGTGCCCATCGGTGCGACGGCCGACGCCGCGGCGCCGGGCATCGGCCTCGGCATGGCGATCGGGCGCATCGGCGACATCATCAACGGGGAGCATCACGCAGTGAGCTGCGCCCCGCCGGGCATCTGTGTCACCTACGACCACCCCGACTCACTCGGCCAGGGACCGGCGTTCGGCCCGGGCGATCCGCGCTACTCGGCGGACCCGGTCCACCTCGCGGTCGGCTACGAGATGCTGTGGGACCTCGCGGGCGTCGGGCTCGCGCTCCTGTTGCGCCGCCGCCTCGCCGGCCGGCCGCCCGAGGGCCGGATCTTCTGGATCTGGCTGGCCTTCCAGTCGCTCGGCCGGTTCCTCATCTCGTTCCTCCGCGTGGACAAAGTCGGCCTGTTCGGCCTCTACCAGGCGCAGCTCGTCTCGCTCGTCCTCATCGCCCTCGCCATCCCGATGGTCATCACGCTCTTTCGCATGAGCCGCGCGCCCGCGACGGCGTAGGCCGTGGACCTGCCGTTCGATCCGATCATGACGCTCGGCCCGTTCCGGATCGCCTGGCATTCGCTGTGGTCGCTCGTCGGCATGGGCGCGGGCAGCTGGCTGACGTTCCGCCTCGCCCGGCGCCTGGTGAAGGACGAGCGCATCTACCCGTTCGCGATCGCCGTCGTGATCGGGGGGCTCCTGGCGGCGCGCATCGGGCACATCGCGGACAACTGGAGCTATTACGGCGCGCATCCGGATCAGCTGCTGGCGTTCTGGAACGGGGGGGTCGCCGTGACGGCGGCTCCGATCGGCTCCGCCATCGGCGGCTGGATCGCGTGCACCCGGCTGCGCCTGCCGCTCGGCTACATGTTCGACGTCACGGTCATCGGGATCATCCTCGGTGAGGCGATCGGCCGGATCGGGGACATCATCAACGGGGAGCACCACGCGATCGCGTGCTCGGGATTGCCGTGGTGCGTCCGCTACACGAATCCGGCGACGCTCGGCCAGCCCGACTTCGTGCATCCGGTCGTCGCCTACGACCTGCTCGTCGACGTCCTCATCTTCGTCGTGCTGCTCCGGTACTGGTCGCGCGTGCGCGGCCATGCCCCCGAGGGGCGCGTGTTCTGGCTCTACCTGGTGCTGTACGGCGGATTCCGTTTCGCGACCTCGTTCCTCCGGCTCGACCCCTTCGTCTTCGCCGGCCTCCAGGAGGCCCAGCTCCTCGGACTGCTGTACGTCCTGGTCGGCGTCCCGGCCCTGGTCCTGCTGCACCGGCGGGAGCGGTCCCCGGGCCGCTGGTACGCTACTACACGATCGTAGTAAGGAGCCCGCATGCGTATCGCCATCACCGGCGCCACCGGATTCGTCGGCCAAGCGATCGTCGCGGCCCTGCGAGCCGATCCCGCGACGTTCGAGGTCCGGGCGATCGTCCGGGACCCCGCGGGTGCCGCGTCCGTGCTTCCTGCGAATGTCGTTGACGTGCGCGCCGCGGATGTCACCAGACCGGAGACGCTTCGCGGCGCCTTCGACGGTATCGACGCGGTCGTGCACACCGTCGCGATCCCGACGGAGCGGCACGGCAGCTTCACGCGCGTGAATGCCGAGGGCACCCGGGCGGTGGTTGCCGAGGCCGAGCGCGCCGGTGTCGCGCGGCTCGTCCATGTGAGCGCCATCGGCGCGTCACCGCACAGCCCCTATCCATTCCTTCGCACGAAGGGTGAGGGCCAGGCCGCGGTCGAGGCGTCGCCGATCCCGCATGTGATCCTGCGGCCGTCGATCCTGTTCGGGCCGGGCGACGACTTCTTCCCGCGACTGCGGTTCTCCCTGCGGTTTCCGGTGGTGCCGCTCCCGGGTGGCGGGACCGCGCGGTTCCAGCCGCTGCACGTGGCCGATCTGGCCCAGGCGATCCGGGCGGCCCTGGGCGGTCCGATGACCGGGACGTTCGAGCTCGGCGGCCCCGATCCGGTCACGTATCGCCAGTTGCTGGAGGAGACGATGCGTGCCTACCGAACGCACCGGCCGACGGTTGCCCTGCCGATCCTCCTCATGAAGCCCGCGGCGTTCCTGTTCGAGCGCACCATGGCCGATCCGCCGGTGACCGTTCGTCAGCTTGACCTGCTGGCGGTCGACAACACGCCCCAGCCGAACGCCATAGATCAAGTGTTCGGGATTCGTCCGCGGCCGTTCGTCAATGGTGGACTTTCGTATCTCGGACGACCCGTGGACGGTGCATAAGGGTCTTCCCCCGGACGCTTTGTCGCGGTATCGTTTCGTACGAAAACCGGCACAGATCAGGCGTGGGGAGCGGTGCCCAAGCGGCCTTTTGGCCCGCAAGACGGCTCTCGCCTGCCCGAACTGCGTCTAGAGAGGACAGTCTCGCATGAAGGAATGGATCGTCTGCGAGGACAACTGCCTGAAGTGCAGCTACGGCGCGACCCTCGATTGCGACGGGGATTGCCCGCGCTGCCCGCGGAACACCTACTGCCCGTGCGTCACGTTCGTGAGCTTCGCGGCCGGCAAGCTGGCACCCGTGGCCCAGCCGGTCACGACCACGTTCGAACGTCCCCGCAAGCGCTAGCCCGGACCAGCTGATGGCGATCGACCTGGGCGCGCTCGCGTCGCTACGCGAGCGCATCGACCGGATGGCGGTGTTCCTTTGACCTCGACAACACGCGGCTCGAGGTCGCGCGGCTAGAAGCCGTGGCCTCCGCTCCGGACCTCTGGTCCGATCGCCAGCACGCCCAGACGACCCTCAAGAAGCTCGATGCGGCGAGACGCCGCGTCGAGCGCTGGGACGACTTCCGATCCCGCGCCAGCGAGATCACGGAGATGCTCCCGCTCGCCGACGAAGACCCCGGGATCGCGCGCGATCTCGCGACGGACCTGGCGGCGCTGCAGCTGGAGGTCGATGCCGCGAGCCTCGAGGCCCAGCTGGGAGGGCCGTACGACGAGCGATCCGCGTTCCTCGCGATCAGCGCCGGCGTCGGTGGGACGGACGCGGCGGATTGGGCCGAGATGCTCGTGCGGATGTATCTGCGATGGGCCGAGCGTCGTGGGTTCCGCGCCGAGATCCTGGAAAGCACGCCGGGTGAGGAAGCCGGACTGAAGAGCGCGACGCTCGCGGTCGACGGTGAGTACGCCTACGGCTATCTCAAGCACGAGCGCGGCACCCATCGGCTCGTACGGATCTCCCCGTTCGATTTCCAAAAGCGGCGCCAGACGTCGTTCGCGCTCGTCGATCCCACGCCCCAGGTCGAGACGGAGACCGAGGTCGACATCCGTCCCGACGAGCTGCGCATCGATACCTACCGCAGCACCGGCGCGGGTGGCCAGAACGTGAACAAGACGGAGACGGCCGTGCGCGTCACCCATCTCCCGACGGGGATCGTCGCCGCGTCCCAGAACGAGCGTTCGCAGCTGCAGAACCGGGAGATCGCGATGCGCGTCCTGCGCGCCCGACTCCTGGAGAAGCGCGTCCTCGAGCAGGAGGCCGAGCAGGCCAAGGAGCGGGGGGAGCTCCGGGCCGCCGACTGGGGCAGCCAGATCCGCAGCTACGTCCTGCACCCCTACACCCTGGTGAAGGATCACCGGACCGGGATCGAGATCGGGGACGTCCAGCGGGTCCTGGACGGCGATATCGAGCGGTTCATCGAGGCCTCGCTCACCGGCCAGACGTCGTCCAAGGCTGCTGGCACCGGTCCTGCGGACTAGGAGCCTGGCGACGTCGCCACAAAAGGGAGTTTCATATGAACGCGCTCAAAGACCTGAAGCTTGATGAGGTATTCGACGACCTGCGCTCGCAGGCGGGCAAGCGGATCGACGACATGGTCTCCGAGGGGCGCAAGCAGGCCCGCACCGCGGGCGGCGGTCACGACGACACCGCGCTGTTCTCGGCCTTCACGATCGGGATCCTCGCCGGTGCCATCGTCGGGGCGGCCGTCGCGCTCCTGCTGACGCCGTTCAGCGGGCAGCAGGCGCGCGCGAAGCTCACCGAGAAGGTCGACAAGATGCGCTCGGACAACACCTCGAGCTGGGACTCCGGGACCGCCGGCGGGAACGGCAAGGCCGCCGGTTCCTACGAGCCGACCTACAGCTCGCCGAAACCGCTGTAGGGCCTGACGGGCGTTCGACGAGCGGCGTTGCCGCGAGTCGCCGTCCTCCCCGGCCGCTCTGTGGGGCCTGACGGGCGTTCGACGAGGCGGCGTTGCCGCGAGTCGCCGTCCTCCCCGGCCGCTCTGTGGG
>JAXDLF010000215.1:0-3002 GCA_034666765.1 Chloroflexota bacterium | reverse complement strand
GCGGTGAAGGGTGAGATCGTCTCGTGCCCCGACTGCGGCGCGGAGCTCGAGGTGACCGCGACCGCACCGGTCGCGCTCGCGCTCGCGCCGGAGGCCGAAGAAGAATGGGGTGAGTAACCCCACCGTCGGGGTGCTCCTCTCGCGCGTGCGCGTGGAGGAGAAGCTTCTCCTGGAGGAGCTCGAGCGCCGCGGCATCGCCACGAAGATCATCGACGACCGCGAGCTCGTCCTGCCGCTGGAGACGAAGCCGGAGCTGGGCGTCGATGTCGTCCTCGAACGCTGCATCCAGCACTCGCGGGCCCTGTACGCCCTGTCGGTGCTCGAAACGTGGGGCCTCCCGACGGTGAACACGTTCGAGGTCGCGGACGTCTGCGGGAACAAGCTCCTCACGACGATGCGGTTGATCCGCGACGGGGTTCCCTCGCCGCGGACGCGGCTCGCGTTCACACCGGAGTCGGCGCTCGCCGCGGTCGAGGAGCTCGGCTACCCCGCCGTGCTGAAGCCGCTCGTCGGCTCGTGGGGCCGGCTCATCTCGAAGGTGAACGATCGCGACGCCGCCGAGTCCATCCTCGAGCACAAGGACGTGCTCGGCACGTACATACACTCGATCTACTACATCCAGGAGTACGTGGCGAAGCCGGGCCGGGACATCCGCGCGTTCGTCGTGGGCGACGAGACGATCGGAGCGATCTACCGCTACTCCGACCACTGGATCACGAACACGGCGCGCGGCGGCAAGGCCACCAAGTGCGAGGTCACGCCGGAGCTCAACGACCTGTGCGTGCGGGCGGCGAAGGCCGTGGGCGGCGGCGTCGTCGCCGTCGACGTGCTCGAGGCGCCCGAGGGCCTCCTCGTCAACGAAGTGAATTACACGATGGAGTTCCGCAACTCGATCGACACGACCGGCGTGAACATCCCCGGGCGCGTCGTCGACTACGCCCTCAAAGTCGCCGCACGCCGGTGAAGGTCGGCATCATCGGCGCCGGTGGCTACGCCGGCGGTGAGCTCCTGCGGCTGCTCGCCGGCCATCCCGAGGTGGGGGAGATCGTCGCGGGGAGCGAGTCCCTCGCCGGCAAGCCGGTGACGGCCGCGCACCCGAACCTGCGGAAGCGTTCGGCGCTGCAGTTCGTGCGGTACGAGGACGTCAGCGGGTGCGACGTCCTCTTCCTGTCGCTCCCGAACGGGGCGCACCGGCTCACCGAGCTGCGATCCCGCGGGACGCTCGTCATCGACCTGTCGTCGGACCACCGGCTGCGCGACGCGACGCGCTACCGCGAGTGGTACGACGGCGATCACCCACACCCCGAGCTGCTCGGGACGGCCGTCTACGGCATCCCCGAGCTCCACCGGGACGAGATCCGGACCGCGAAGCTTCTCACCGGCGCCGGTTGCAACGCGACAGCGACGCTCCTCGCGCTCCTGCCGCTCGCGCGCGCTGGATTGATCGATCCCGCGCGGCCGATCGTCGTCGAGTGCAAGGTCGGCTCGAGTGAAGGTGGCCGCGAGCCCGGCGAGGACTCCCATCACCCCGAACGGGCAGGCGTCGTTCGCTCGTTCAAGCCCGTCGGCCATCGTCACACCGCCGAGGTCGAGCAGGAGCTCGGGGTGCGGGTGCAGCTCTCGGTCACCGCGGTCGAGCTCGTGCGCGGGGTCCTCGCGACCGCCCACGTGCCGGTCACGGCGGGCGTCGACGACAAGGCCTGCTGGCGGGCGTACCGCGACACGTACGCGTCCGAGCCGTTCGTGCGGATCGTGAAGGAGCGGACCGGGATCTTCCGCTACCCGGAGCCGAAGCTCCTGGCCGGCTCGAACTTCGCCGACGTCGGCTTCGCCGCCGACCCGCGCGGGGATCGCGTCGTGGCCCTCTGCGCCATCGACAACCTGATGAAGGGCGCCGCCGGGAACGCCGTGCAGGCGATGAACGTCGCGTGCGGCTTCGCCGAGACCGCGGGCCTCGAGTTCCCCGGGCTGCATCCATGACCCTGCGCGCCGTGATCAAGGCCGGTGGATCGAAGGGCGTCGATCGCGACAGCGTGGCCGATCTGGTCGCCGACGTGGCGCGCTCGGACGAGATCGTGCTGGTGCACGGGGCCTCCGCCGAGACCGACGCCCTCCAGGCGCGGTTCGAGCATCCGGTCGAGACCATCGTCTCGCCGTCTGGCCACCAGAGCAGGCGTACCGACCGCCGGACGCTCGAGCTGTTCGCGATGGCCGCGCTCGGGATCGAGAACTTCCAGTACGTCGAGAAGCTCCAGGCGCGGGGCGTCGACGCCATCGGCCTCTCGGGCCTCTCCGGGCGGCTCCTGGTCGCCGAGCGGAAGGCGGTGCGCGCGGTGAAGGACGGGAAGACGATCATCCTCCGCGACGACTTCACCGGCACGGTGAAGGCCGTGAACGTGCCCCTGCTCCTGCAGCTGATGGCCCCGAGCCGCGTGCCGGTGATCGCGCCGCTCGCGCTGTCGCTGGAGAACGAGGCGGTGAACGTCGACGGCGACCGGGTGGCGGCGCGCATCGCGGTGGCCATCGAGGCGGACGCGCTGCTGATCCTCACGAATGTGCCCGGACTGCTTCGCGACCTGCGCGACCCATCGTCGCTCATCGCCGAGACCACCCTCGCCGAGGCCGAGCAGATCGCGCAGGGCCGGATGAAGAAGAAGATCCTCGCCGCGCGCGAGGCGATCGAGGGCGGCGTGGGCGAGGTGATCATCCGGAGCGCCACCGGGGATCCGCACGTGCGGACGGTGATCCATGGGTGACGTCATCGCCCGCGAGAGCGCGCACACCTCGGGTCTCTACCAGAAGCGCGACGTCGTGCTCGTACGCGGCGAAGGCGCGGTGGTCTGGGACGCCGCCGGACGTGAGTACATCGACTGCGTCGGCGCGCAGGGGATGGCCAACCTCGGTCATGGGAACGTCGCGGTCGCCGCTGCGATCGGGACGCAGGCCCGGACGCTCGAGCTGTTCGCGATGGCCGCGCTCGGGATCGAGAACTTCCAGTACGT
>JAXDLF010000214.1:0-4998 GCA_034666765.1 Chloroflexota bacterium | reverse complement strand
AGGTACGGCGTGTAGTACCGCGGCGTGTCGGTGGTGACCGTCACCTTGAAGTGGGCCTTGCCGGGCTCGATGCCGACGATCCCGAATCCGGTGCCCTCGGCCACGAGCGCGTAATCCGCGACCGCGCCGTGGGTCACCATGTAGCGGACCCCGAGGTCCTTCGACAGGTACAGCGGTCCCTGCCACTCCTCGATCGGCTCGCGCGAGATCTCGCCGGCCACGGCGCTGACGATGAGGTCGCCCTTGAGGGGGAAGCCGGACTCCTTGATCGCCTTCGCCGCGACGAGGAACGCGGCCATCGGGCCCTTGTCGTTCACCACGCCGTCGCCGTAGATGTCCTCGCCGTCGACCCAGGCCGAGTGGTACAGCGGATCGTTCGGATCCTTCGCCGACCACACCGCATCCCGCCGGAGCGTGGTGTCGAGATGGGCGTTGTAGATGAGGCTGTAGCCGCCGCCCGATCCATCGAGCCATGCGGCGACGTTGAACCGCTCCGGGATCAGGGCGAACTTGCGCGGCGCGAAGCCGTTGCGCTCCAGCCAGTCGTACACGAATTGGCCGGCCGGGCCTTCGCTCCCGGTCGGGCTGTCGACGTTCCCGAGCGCGAGGGCGAGGTCCACGACCTCCTGCGGATCGATGCGCGCGACGACGTCGTCGGGGGTCATGTCCGGCTCCTTTCGCCTACGCGTCCACGGACCGCGGGATGCCGAGCCGCGCGACGAGCGATGCCGAGAGCAGGATCGCCGCGGCGAGGATGATCGCGGCCTTGGCATTCACGAGATCCATGACCGCGGCGAGCAGGACCGGCCCGACGAACGCGCCGAGGTCCGACGAGAACCGGTATCCGCTGAGGACCTTGGTCCGCTGCTCCGGCGGCACGATCTCCGACAGGAGCGCGGTCTGCGAGCTGGCGAAGAAATCCCCGAACCCGATGAGCGCGGCGGCCGCGAGGAACGTCACGAGGTCGCCGGTGAGGAGGAACACGAGGTCGCCGACGGCGATCGCGGCGAGACCCGCGCTGATGATCCGGCGCCGCCCGATGCGGTCGCCGAGCATGCCGCCGGGTGTCGCCACCATGAGCCCGGTGATCGACATGAGCGCGATGGCCGTGGCGATCGACACGCCGCCCAGCCCGAGGACCGTCGCCGCGTACAGCGGCAGGACCGTGTTGCGGAAGCCGTGACGGTTCACCATGTTCGCGACCACGCCGGCGTTCGCGGCCGCGATCGCCAGCACCCGTGGCCGGCCGTGCAGCACCCGCGGACCCGGCGTGGCCGCGCGCTGCCCGCCGCCGCCCTGCGGGCGAAGTCGCGGCAGGACCGGCATGAGGATCGCGCCCGCGGCGACGACGAGGATGATCGTGACCCCGAAGGTCGCGCGCCAGCCGAACGCCGCGCCGATGAAGCCTCCGGCGAGCGGATAGATCGCGATGCCCGTGTTGTTCGCGACGTGGAACAGGCTCATCACCTTTCCCCGGTTCCGGGGGCTCGCCGTGGACCCGAGCGCCGACAGGATGACCGTGGCGAGGATCGCGACCGCGACGCCGGAGGCGACGCGCGCGGCGATGAGCAGCTCGACCGTCGTCGCGTTGAGTCCGACGATCGAGGCCGCGACGAGCAGGACGAGCGCGATGAAGCTCACCCGGCGGTGGCCGATCCCGTCGATGATGAATCCGGCGGGCAGGTCGGTGACGAGCCGGGCGAGTCCGTACGAGCCGACGATGACGCCCGCGGCCGCGATGCTCACGCCGAAGTCGTTCCGGATGTCCGGCAGCAGCGGCGTGATGATGTTCGTCGTCGCGACGATGAGGAACAGCGCGCCCGCGAGGAGGAACGATTCACGTGGGATCGCCGTCGCGAGAGCGGCGCCCTCGTCCCCCGCGCGGCCGGCGACGGTCATCGGCGCGGCGCCCTCACGGCCGGAGCTCGGACCGCAGGGCCGCGGCGACGTCCTCCAGCCGCAGCCGGTCGGGCGCGAGCGCGAGCTCGCCGCGGGAGGCGATGGCTCGGAGGACGAGCTTCCGCACCCGGCGCGCGTCGACGCGCGCCTGCACGCACGCGGTCGCGAGGGCCGCGAGGCCATCCGGGTCGAGCCGGTCGGCCGGGACCACCTCGGCAAGGGTGTCGCGGAGAATCAGGCTGACCGCCTCGACCCCGGGGAGGCCGATCTCCTCGACGAGGTCGGCTCGCGAGAGGAACGCCGCGTCGACGCCGGCGACGTGGTTGGTGGTCGCGAGGAACGTCACGTTCGGACAGGTCCGCGCGACGCGGTCCACGCCGGCCAGCACCGCGTCGGTCGCGCGGTGCACGTCCACCGGATTCGTCTCCAGCGAGGCGCCGGTGCGGCTCACGGCGAGCGATTCGACCTCGTCCAGCAGCACGATCATCGGGCGCCCGCGCCGGGCGAGGTCCGGAAGCGTGCGCTCGAAGAGCCGCGCCACGCTGCGCTGGCTCTCGCCGAGCATCTGGCTGGGGAAGGCGTGCGGATCGATCTCGACGAAGAGGATGGCGCCGCCGTCCAGCTCCCGCGCGGCGCGGTCGGCGAGGCCTCGCGCGAGCGTCGTCTTCCCCGTGCCCGGCGGTCCGGAGAGGACGACCAGGCCGTGGACCGGCAGGCGGACCGGATCGAGGCTCGCTCGGTGCCGCAGGGAGAAGACGACGAAGTTGAGCAGCCGCTCCTTCGTGTCGGCGGGGACGAAGATGTGGGTCCAGCTGCTCTCCCACCCCGGGTCGGGAAGCTCGTGGATCGAGACGATCCCTTCCACGCCGGGCGGCAGCTGCACGACCGGCACGTCAGGCCTGCGGCCGGCCCTCGGAGTGATCGGGCCACACGACGCCACGCAGATCGGGCGCGTCGAGCTCGGGCAGCTCCTCGAAGAGGTTCAGCGGGTCGAGAAGGATGCGCATCATGTCGTAGAGCGCGTCGAAGTTGTGGACCCGGATGAGGCGCGCGGTCTTCTCCCGGTCGTCGTTGAAGTGCTGGTGCCACTCCCAGTGGTCGACGACGATGAGGTCGCCGGCCTCCCAGCGGTGCTCCACGCCGTCGATCTCGCTGTGGCCGCGGCCGGACACGACGTACAGCCAGGCCTCGCCGCCATGGCGGTGCCGGGACTGATAGAGGCCCGGAGCCAGCTCGTGCATGACCGCGGACAGCCCGGCGGTGTGGTAGCCGATCGACCTATCGACGAGGAAGAGGCTGCGCGCGCCGCGCTTGGTGACCAGACCGCGGACGTCGTCGAACCGCGTGATGAGCCGCGCGCTCTCGGTCCCGGCCCACTGCCCGGCGAGACGCTGGGTGCGCCGGGCGTACGGGTCGGCGCCCGCCACCGGGTCGATCTGGCGCGGTCGCGGCGCCAGCTTCGCGACGGGCGTGTCCCCGCCATCCTCGACGAGCGCGACGCCGAACTGCTCGAGCATCGGCTGCACGCTCCAGGTGTGGAACACGGCCGACGCGTCGCCGTCATTCCCGTGGCGGTGCCAGGCCCAGCTCGGGAGGTGCAGCGTGTCCCACGGGCGCCATTCCATACGCTGGCCGTCGATCTCGGTCCAGCCGCTGCCCGACTCGATGAATTCGATCGCGTCCCACGAATGCCGATGGATCGTCGTCGTCGTGTGGGGGGCGATCTCGTGGATCGTCGCATCGAGGTTCTTGGTCGGACGGTCGCCGTCCGGTCCGGCGAAGACCCCGCTGCGCATGCGACGGCTCGGGACGTCGTGCATCACGACGTCCTTCCGCTTGAGGATCGTCTTGTGGTAGCCCTTCCACTCGTCGAGGAGCGACTCGCGCCGCTTCTTCTGGATCTCGTAGTGGGTGACCTGCGTGGTGGTGGTCGTCTTCATCAGGCGCTGCGCTGGGCCGCGGGCTCGCGCACGGGCTGCGAGACCCGCGGCAGGACCTCCCGGGCGAGCGTCTCGATCTGGTCGAGCCAGTCCGGGAACCGCATCCGGAAGTCGAAGACCAGGAGGTCGCAGCCGATCTCCTGGTACCGCTGGATGCCGCGCACGATGTCGTCGGGCGTCCCGGCGAGGATCGACCCGTCGAGCTCCTCGATCTTCGTGAACTCTCCCGACTCCGGCTTGAGCCAGAACTTCTGCGCGTTCGCGTTCTTGATCAGGCCAGGCACGTTCATCCGGTCGACCGCGGCCTTCGTGGTGGTGTCGATGCTCGTCACCGGCACCGCGCCGGTCATGATCATCGGCTTGTCCTGCTTGGCGGTCATCTGCTTGATCTTCCGCACGCGCTCCTCGTACGTCGGGAACGTGATCCGGCCCGGCAGCCAGCCCTGGCAGAACTCCACGGCCAGGCGCGCGGACGCGGGCGTCGCGCCGCCCCACCACACCGGCACGGGGTGCACCGGCTGCGGCTTCAGGTCGACGTCGGAGAAGTCGTAGAGATCGCTCTTCCATTCGACCGTCTCGCCGGCCCACAGCCTCCGCGCGATGAGCACGTGCTCGCGCATCATCGCCGGCCGGTCGGCGCCGCCCTGGCCGATCACGTCGAACTCGTGCTGGAAGTTACCCGAGCCGATGCCGAGGTCGAACCGCCGCCGGGTCATCCACGACATCGACGCCACGCTGTAGGCCATGTGCAATGGGTTGCGGAACGGGATGATCGTCGCCGCGCCGAGGCCGATCCGCTCGGTGACGGCCGCGAGATACGTGAGCGCGACGAATGGCTCGATGAAGGTCCGGTCGGTCCCCTCCATCCCGTGCGGATGGAACACGAGGTGGTCCCGCACCCAGAGCGAATCGAAGCCGAGGCGATCGGCGAGCCGCGCACCCTCGATGAGCAGGTCCTGGTCCGCCTCTTCGCCGAAGTGCGGCACGAGCAGGCCGAAACGAGTCGCCATCAGATCGATCTCCTTCGTTCATTCGACCGTCGCGTCGCAGCGAACGAGGATGCCCCCACGGCTGACCGCAGGGGCATCCTCCACCGTGGCCGGTCGTTACTGCAGCGGGATGCTGTTCTTGGTGTAAAACCCCGAGTCCTTGAGCTTGT
>JAXDLF010000213.1:0-5930 GCA_034666765.1 Chloroflexota bacterium | reverse complement strand
ACGGTCTCGACGTCGCGCAGCGCGTCGCCGGCGGAGGACGAGAGCACCAGGGACAGCGACTCCGGGGTCGTGATGAAGATGTCCGTGGGCGCCTTCCGGAATCGCGCGCGGTCCTTCGCCGGCGTGTCGCCCGTCCGGATGGCGACCTCCGGCTCGCGGATCGGCAGTCCGAGACGGTCCGCGGCGTGGCGGATGCCCGCGATCGGCGACCGGAGGTTGCGCTCGACGTCGACCGCGAGCGCCTTGAGCGGCGAGACGTACACGACGCGGCAGCCACGCGCGGGTGTCTGGATGAGGGTGTCGATCGAAGAGAGGAATGCCGCCAGCGTCTTGCCCGAGCCGGTCGGCGCCATGAGCAGCGTGTTGTCGCCGTTCTTGATGACCGGCCAGGCCTGCGCCTGCGCGGGCGTCGGACCCGGGAATGATGTCCGGAACCACTCGCGTACCGCCGGATGGAACGCCTGCAGCACCTCGCTCCCCATATCACGAGAGTACCGTTCGGCCGATGGAGATCGGGCTCGGTATCGACGGTCGTTTGGTGCTCTCCGATACGGAGCAGGCGGACGTCGCGGCCGAGGCGGCGGTCCTCGGCTACACCAGCGTCTGGACACCGGCGCGAGACGACGACCCGTTCGCGCTGTGCGCGCGCTGGCATCGGGCGAGCGGTCTCGCGACGGGCATCTCGGTGCTCCCGCTGCAGCGCTGGGACGCCAAACGGCTCATCGCCGGGACACGGCGGACCTTGGAGCAAACGGCCGGTCGCTTCACGCTGGGTGTCGGGAGCGGCAGCGTGACCGACGCGCCCATCCGGAGGATGCGCGAGCTCGCGTCCGCGCTACGGCCGGCGCTCGGCGCCAGCCCGATCTATCTGGGTGCGCTGGGCCCGCAGATGCTCCACCTCGCCGGCGAGCGGTACGACGGGGCCGCGCTGAACTGGTGCTCGCCGCAGCAGACGCTCTGGAGCCGGGAGCGCGTCGCCGCCGGAGCGCTGCACGCCGGCCGCGACCCGCGCGACGTGCGAATCCACCAATACATCCGCGTCTGCGTCGACCCGGATGTCGCGTCGGCGCGCCGGGCGCTGGCGAAGATGGTCCTGACCTACGCGATGGCCCGGCCGGGTGCGGATCCGACGAAAGGGTATCGCGGCCACTTCGCGCGGATGGGTTTCGACGCCGCGCTCACGAAGCTGGAGGCGATGCGTGCGGCGGGCGCGGCCGAGGACGCGATCGCCGACCGGCTGCCCGACGAGCTGCTCGCGCGCGTCGGCTACTGGGGCCCCCCTGAGGGCGCCGCCGCCGGGTTCGAGGCCCTCACCGCGGGCCTGGACATCGCGGTCGTGCGGGTCGTGGCGGCAACGACGAACGACGCCGACTGCGTGCGCCTCGCGATGCGAAGCTGCGTGCGGGCGGTCCGCTGACCGCCGATCGCCGAGCCTCGCCTACGTGACCTTCAGGAGATCCACGACGAAGACGAGCGTCTCGCCGGGCTTGATGTCAGCGCCGGCGCCGCGCTCGCCATAGCCGAGGCGCGCCGGGATCGTGAGGCGGCGGCGGCCGCCGACCTTCATGCCCGCGACGCCCTGATCCCAGCCCTTGATCACCCGCCCCGCGCCGAGAGGGAACGAGAACGCGCCGCCGCGATCCCACGACGCGTCGAATTGCCGCTTCGTGGACCAGCCGACGCCGACGTAGTGGACGTCGACGGTCTTGCCGGTCGTGGCTTCGGCGCCGGTGCCGACGACGAGGTCTTCGACCTTCAGGTCGTCGGGCGGCGCGCCCGCGGGGATCGAGACGTCCGGTTTGGTGGCCATGGACCGATGCTAGCGGCCGAACCGGCTAGCGCGGCGCGAGCCACTCCCGGAACGCGTCGAACCCGTACGGGCGGCCGAGGAAGTCGCGCACCAGTTCCGCCGCGGGCTTCGTCCCGCCGGGTGCCAGGACGAGGTCGCGGTAGCGCTTCGCCTGGGCGAGGTCCATCAGCCCGTTCGTGAACGCGCCGTGCATGTCCTTCGCGATCACGAGCGACCACATGTACGTGTAGTAGAGCGCCGTGTAGCCCTCCAGATGCCCGAACGAGGCCTGCATCGCCGTCCCCTCCGGCATGACCAGCGACGAGAACTCCTTCGACGCGTCGAAGACGACCTTCGTCGTGTCGAGCCCCCGGGGATCGCGGTCATGGAGCCGCAGCGAGATCGCCGAGAGCATCAGCTGCCGCTGGACGAAGGTTCCACGGCCGAAGTCGCGCGCGTCGCGAAGCTTCTTGACGAGGGCCTCGGGGATCACGGCACCGGTCTCGACGTGCTTCGCGAAGCGGCGCAGCACGTCGTAGTCGTAGATCCACTCCTCGAGGAACTGCGACGGCGCCTCGATGAAGTCCCACTCCGACGGCCGCCGCAGGCGCGCCCATTCGATGCCGCCGCTCACGATGCCGTGCACGAGGTGCCCGAACTCGTGGAAGTACGTCACCACCTCGGAGTGCTGCATGAGCGCCGGCCCCCGCTGCGCGTTCGGATCGGGGAAGTTGCAGACCAACACCCCGTGGGGCTTGGACCGGCCCTTGAACCCCGGCACGAGGGTGAAGCAGGCGGCGTGCTTGAACTTGCCCTCGCGCGGGTGCATGTCGAGCGAGATGTGCCCCATCTCCTGGCCGTCCAGGCTCACGGCGAACGTCTCGACGGATGGATGCCACAGCTCGGTCGGGACGGGTGTGAAGGTGAGCCCGAAGAGCTCGCTGTTGAGATCGAGAATGGCCTGGCGCACCGCTCGGTATTCGAAGTACGGCCGCAGCTCCCGGCCGTCGTAGCTGTACTTCCGCGCCTTGACCCGCTCGAGGAGGTACTGCATGTCCCACGTCCCGACGGGCTCCGCGCCCTTCTCGGCGACGAGGTCCGTGTACTCGGCGGCCGCGCTCTCGCGGCACGCGGCGCGCGCGCGGTCGATGAAGTCGCCGATCGCGCCGGCCGAGCCGGTCATCTTGTCCTCCGAGGCGTACTCGGCCCAGTTCGCGTAGCCCAGCAGCCGCGCGAGCTCGGCCCGTTTCGCCAGCATCTGCTCGAGGAGCGCGATGTTCTGCGGCACCGCGCGGAGCCCGTTCACGATCGCCAGCTCTTTCCGCGCGGCCTCGTCGGTCGCGTATGTCATGAACGGGATCAGGTCCGGGTAGTTCGTCGTCACGTGGGCCTTGCCGTTGGCATCGACCGGATGCGCCGCGATGTAGTCCGGCGGCATCCCATCCAGCTGAGCGGGATCGATCGCGATCTCCGCGACGTCGTCGCGGATGTTCTTCGCGAACTCCTGCTCGACCTTGACGAGCTCGGCGCGCACCGAGCGCACCGTCTCCTGGTCGGCGTCCGCCAGCTCGATGCCCGTCCGCCGCATGTCCCGGCGGGCAAGCTCGACGACGCGGCGGGCCAGTGGATCGAGCGTCGGCTCGGCCAGGGCGCCGAGGGCTTCGTAGAGCGGCCGGTCCTGGCCGAGCCGCGTCGAGAACGCGGAGAGCTCCTGGATGATCGTGTCCGCGGCCGCGCGGACCTCGGGATCCGGATGCACTTCCGCCATGAGGCCGCACTCGCTCGCCGCGCCCGCGATCTCGATGCCGATCTCGTTGAACGGACGCAGCACGTTCGTTTCGGTGAACGGTGGCTCGCCGTTACGGACCAGCGACAGTTGCGCCTCGGCGCGCGCGAGTCGTGCTCTATTCCGTTCGAGCAGCTCTGACGCAACGAAATGTGACGTGGTCGTCATGGGCACCTCGAAGTTTACGTCGCGCGCGGCACCGAGCATGCAATGCGTCGCCAGAACGGAGGTCGAACATGCCGATCGTGAGAGCGATAAATGTTGGCCAGCCGGGCCGTACGACCGTCGCGTCGGCGGTCGAGACGAATTTGAAGGAGGACACGATGTCCAAGGAAGTCGAGCCCAAGGACCAGCAGGACGAGATCGAAGAGCAGGACGCCGCCGAGCTGCCGGACCGCGAGGCGATGAGCCTCGTCAACGCGAACCTCGCGGCGCCGATCAACGCCGCCGTCGCGGCCAACGTGCTGTCTGACAACTCGGTCGCGTACGCGAACGCCGAGCAGACCGCGCCGATCAATCAGGGCAACCTGACCAACCCGGTCAAGTAAGGGAGACGGACATGTCGAAGGACACAACGCCTCAGAACGTCCAGGACGACGTCCGGGACGAGGTCGAAGCGCAGGACGCCGCGGAGCTTCCGGACCGCGAGGCGATGAGCCTCGTGAACGCCAACATCGCCGTCCCGGTGAACGCGGCCGTCGCCGCAAACGTGCTCTCGGACGGATCCATCGCGTACGCCGACGCGACTCAGGACACCCCGATCAACCAGGGGAACATGTCCAACCCGCTCGGAGGCTAGAGATGGCCAAGGAAGTGAACAAGAAGGACGAGCTCGAGGCCACGGACGAGGTCGAGAAGCAGGACGCGGCCGAGCTGCCGGACCGCGAGGCCATGAGCCTCATCAACGGCAACATCGCCGCCCCGATCAACGCGGCCGTCGCGTTGAACGCGCTGTCAGACAGCTCGACGGCGGCAGCGACCGCGCACCAGGACGCTCCGATCAACCAGTCGAACTGAGACGTGAACCAGGAAGCGGCGGGTCGGGTGGCGAGCCCGGCCCGCCGTGTCGCATCCGGCCCCGTCGAGGGCCAGCCCGCGTCACGCCAGGCCCAGCCCGGCGCGCAGCAGAAGCCGGCGTTCTCCGCGCAGGACGTCGCCGACACGCCGCAGCTCGCGGACGGCATCGTCCTGAGCGGTCAGATGGAGGAGAGCGCGTTCGTGGAGGAGCCCGCGCTCGTCCAGAAGGACGGGCGCTTCATCCAGCTCACCGAGCTTCTCTTCCAGATCGTCAAGCACATCGACGGCAAGACCTCCATCGACGATGTCGCCGCGGCCGTGTCGAAAGACAGCGGCAAGGAGATCACCGCGGACGAGGTGCGCACGCTCATCGCGGAGAAGCTGATCCCCGTCGGCATCGTCCCCACCGCCGACGGCAAAGTGCCGGAATCGAAGACGGCGCGCTCGCCACTCGCCCTCAACATGAAGATGGCGATGGTGAGTCCGGCGCTGCTGAAGTCCGTCACCTGGCTGCTGCAGGGCCTCTTCTTCCCGTTGGTACTCGTGCCGGTCCTCGCCCTCGCGTTCGCCGTTCTCGGTTGGGTGTTCCTCATCCACGGGATCGCCGCGAGCGTGCACGACGCCTTCTACACGCCGGGGCTGCTGCTCCTGACGTTCGGGATCATCGTGTTCTCGGCGGCGTTCCACGAGCTCGGGCACGCGTCGGGCCTACGCGCCGGCGGCAAGCTTCCGCGCGCGATGGGAGCCGGCCTCTACCTCGTCTATCCCGCGTTCTACACCGACGTTTCCGAGAACTACCAGCTGAAGCGTTGGGCTCGGGTCCGCACCGACCTCGGGGGCTTCTACTTCAACCTCATCTTCGCCATCGCCATGGTCGCGGTCTACCTCGCGACCGGCTGGGAGTACCTCCTCTTCATCGTCGCGCTCATCTGTCTCGAGATCATCCACCAGCTGCTCCCCTTCGTCCGGCTCGACGGGTACTGGGCCCTCGCGGACATGCTCGGGATCCCCGACTTCTTCTCGCAGATCACGGCGTTCGTGCGGAGCATCATCCCCTTCCATCTCGGCGGCGGCCGCAAGATGCCGCGCCTCCGGTGGTGGGCGAAGGTCGCCTTCGGGCTCTACATCGTGATCGTCGTCCCGCTCCTCGCGGTCATGGTCTTCCTCATGATCAAGGGGTTCCCCCGCGTCGTCGCGACCGCGTTCGACGCGGCCGGCAAACTGTTCGGCCAGATGGGCGAGGCGCTGGGCAAGGGCGACTTCCTGCTCGTCGCGGCCATCGTTCTCCAGCTCGTCTTCATCGCGCTCCCGACGATCGGCATCGCGATCATCCTCTTC
>JAXDLF010000212.1:0-3484 GCA_034666765.1 Chloroflexota bacterium | reverse complement strand
ACGTCGTCGACGAAGGCCCAGCCGAAGACCGGCTTCGACGTCTTCGCCTTCCCGTCCATCAACAACTCACCGCCGGCGGTGCTTCTTGCCGGGGACACGGTGATCACGTTCAGCGATACGCCCGCCGTCCAGGCGCTCGTCTCCTACCTGGCCACGAGTGAGGCCGCATCGATCTGGGCGGCCAAGGGCGGCTTCTCGACGGCGAACAAGAAGGTCGACCCGAGCGTCTACCCGGACGACATCGCCCGTGCCACCGCGACCGCGCTGGCAGACGCCGAGACGTCCCGGTTCGACATGTCCGACCTGGCGCCGGCGGCGTTCGGCGGCACGGTCGGTCAGGGCGAGTGGAAGGACATGCAGGACTTCGTGAAGTCCCCGGATGACGTCGACGGGATTGCAACCAGGCTCGAGGCTGACGCCGCGAAGGCCTTCGGGTCGTAAGGGAACGAGCCCGCGATGAGCACTGTCGGCGCGGGCGAGGGCACCACGGCGGCTGCAGCCGTGGTGCCCGACGCTGCGATGCCCGGCGGGCACTCCCGCCGGTGGCTCGCCCTGGGCTTCCTCGCACCGGCGGCGTTCTTCCTGCTCGTCTGGATCGTCTATCCGACCGTCTACACGGTCTACCGGAGCTTCTACGACCGCGGCGGCGGCACCTTCATCGGCCTGGACAACTACCGGACGATGTTCTCGTCCGGCACGATCCGGCAGGCGCTCAAGAACAACGCGCTGTGGGTGGCCGTCGTCCCCGCGCTGATCACCGCGATCGGCCTGATCTTCGCGGTCCTGACGGAGCGCATCCGCTGGTCGGTGGCGTTCAAGACGGTGGTCTTCATGCCGATGGCGATCTCGCTGTTCGCGGCCGGCGTGATCTGGCGGCTGGTCTACGAACAGAACCCTGATCGTGGTGCCCTCAACGCCGCCATCTCCGTCGTCCACGACGCCTTCTCGCCGGCCGGCGCCCTGGCGGCGGGCCGCCCGTCGGCGCCGACGCTCGTCGTCCGTCCCGATGGGGGCATCGATCTCAAGAAGTCGCTCCAGCCTGGAGGGTCGGCGCTGCTCGGCCTGACCGGCATCCCGCCGCGCGAGGTGCCCGCAGGCGCCCGGCAGGCCGTGACGCCGCCGGCACCGGCCGACGGGATCGCCGGCACGGTGTGGCGCGACTTCAAGCCCGGCGGCGGCAAGGCCGGGGTCGTCGAGAAGGGGGAGCTCGGCCTGCCCGGCGTGACGGTCCAACTGCTCGACACGGCCGGTAAGCAGGTGGACTCCACGAAGACGAAACCCGACGGCTCGTTCACGTTCACCGGACTCAAGGCCGGCGGCACCTTCAATGCCGCGATCTCCCCGGCGACGTTCGCCCAGCCGTACGGCGGAGTGGGGTGGCTCTCGCCTCGGCTCATCACGCCGGCAATCATCATCGCGTACATCTGGGTCTGGGCCGGCTTCTCGATGGTGGTGATCGCGGCCGGGCTGTCGGCGATCCCCCGCGATGTGCTGGAGGCCGCGCGCACCGACGGTGCGAGCGAATGGCGCGTGTTCCGGCGCGTCACGGCGCCGCTGCTCGCTCCGGTCCTCAGCGTCGTCTTCATCACGATGCTGATCAATGTCCTCAAGGTGTTCGACGTGGTCCTCGCGATCGCACCGGCCTCGGTGCAGGACGACGCCAACGTCATCGCACTCGCGATGTGGCGCTCGTCGTTCGGCGGGGTCAACGACTTCGGGCTCGGCTCGGCGATCGCGGTCTTCCTGTTCCTCCTCGTGATTCCGATTCTCGCGCTCAACGTCCGGCGGTTCCGGAGAGAGGTCTAGACGAGATGGCTGTTGTTGCCGAGCAGGTCACGGTGCCCGTAGAGCGCGAGCGGCTCGCCGCTCGCATCCTCCGGTTCATCCGCCGTGGGCCGGTCCACGTCTTCCTGGCGGTGGTCGCCGTTCTGTGGCTCGTCCCGACGATCGGCCTGTTCGTGACGTCACTGCTGCCCGCCGATCAGGCCAACGCGCGAGGCTGGTGGCAGGTCTTCAGCGACCCGAGCAAGCTCACCTGGGAGAACTACAGCCACCTCTTCGACAACGGCGCGATCAAGGACTCCCTCATCACCACGATCGAGATCGCCATCGGCGGGACGGTGCTGCCCGTGCTCGTCGCGGCGCTGGCCGGCTACGCGTTCGCCTGGCTCGAGTTCCCGGGTCGCGACTGGCTGTTCATCGGCGTGATCGGCCTGCTGGTCGTGCCGCTGCAGATGGCCCTCATCCCGGTGTTCAAGATCTACAACTCCGTCGGCATCTTCGACACGGTGCTCAGCCTCGTCCTGTTCCACACGGCCTTCGGCCTGCCGTTCGCGATCTTCCTCCTGCGGAACTTCTTCGTGGGCATCCCGAAGGACATCGTCGAGTCGGCGCGCATCGACGGCTCCTCGGAGATGCGCATCTTCGTCCGCCTGATGCTGCCACTCGGCCTGCCGGCAATCGCCTCGCTCGCCATCTTCCAGTTCCTGTGGACGTGGAACGACCTGCTCGTCGGCCTGACCTTCGGTCGGTCGACGCAGCCGATCACCGTGGCCATCTTCTCGCAGATGCGGCAGTTCGGATCCAACATCGAGATCATCGCACCCGCGTCATTCGTGGCGCTGGCGATTCCCCTCGCCGTCTTCTTTGCCTTCCAGCGCTACTTCGTGCAGGGCCTGCTGGCCGGCTCGGTGAAGTAGGGCCCGTCTCCGGACAGAACAACGGCCCGCGAACGCCGGGCGCGCGGGCCGTTGTCTAGTGGCCACCGGCTGAGCTCAGCAACTCCGCTCGGTGTATGTGGATTGCTTCCTACCCGGCGAGGCGGCCGTCCAAACGTCCGCGTCGACCGGGCGTTCAAACGACGGTTCTGCGGGAACTTCAGCTCGTGCAGTTCCGCGACGACGAGGGCCGACCATGCGCGACGCGTTGCTTGTGATCGACGTGGTGGACGACTTCCGGCACGCCGACTCCGATCGCCTGCTCGTGAGCTTCCGCGAACGCCTGCCGGCGATGCGCGCCGTCCTCGGCGAGGCCCGTGAGGCGGGCATTCCCGTCATCTACGCCAACGACAACCGCGGTGTCTGGGACGGCGACGCGAAGCGGATGATCCGCGAGGCCATCGAGCGGCGTCCCGGCGGCGACCTGGTGGCGGAGGTCGCGCCGCGAGCCGGTGAACGGTTCGTCGCGAAGCCGCGCTACTCGGCGTTCGACCTGACCCCGCTCGAGCTGATCCTGGCCGATGTCGACGCGGAGCGGCTGCTGGTGATCGGCGCCTCGCTCGAGATGTGCGTCGCGCAGACGGCCATCGACGCACGCGAGCGAGGGTGGAAGGTGACGGTTATACCGGCCGCGTGTCCCGCCGTCGATCAGGAGATGGCAGACGTCGCAGTGCGCTACCTCGAGCGGGTCGCGGGCGTGCGGATGCACTGGGAGGCCTCGATCCCCTCCCTCGTCGCGTAGTCGACGGCAGGCGGCTACATCGGCC
>JAXDLF010000211.1:0-2673 GCA_034666765.1 Chloroflexota bacterium | reverse complement strand
CGGTCGAGGCCCTCGCGCTCGAGGCGCTTCACCTCGTCGAGCTTCTGCTTCAGCTCGTCGAAGATGCCCGAGAGGTCATGGCGCTCCGCGCGCTTCTGCTTCGCGGCCCGCAGCCGCTCGAGCAGGTCCTGCATGCCCTCCATGCGTCCGGGCAGGCCCCAGCGGGCGAGCCGAGCCAGCGCATCCTCGAGATCGCCACCGGAGAGCAGCTCGTCCGACATCGCGCCGAGCAGCTCGTCCGCCTCGAGCGCGTCGAGCCGCTGCGTCCCATCCCAGCGCTTGTAGCGGACGTCTCGATCGAAGGAGAGGTCGTCGGGCTCGAGCATCAGGGGAGCTGTCGCGCGTCAACCACGAAAGGTCGCCTGTCTCTCCCCACGTTCCTTGTTGAGCTTCCGGTTGAGGTGCAGCCCTTCGAGGACGAACTCGACCGCGGCCGCGATCGCCGCCGGGTTGCCGGTGCCGCCGAGCTTCGCGACCGCGCCCTTCATGCCGGGGATCTGCAGCGCCTGCTTCACGTACTCCTGGCTCGGGAGCGTCGGCGAGACGTGCATCGTGGCGCCCCGCTGAAACGCCGCCAGGAGCGAATCGAACTCGGCGAGCGCGAAGGTGCGGTTGAAGACGTTCAGCACCGCGCGCTGCGCGAGGCGGTCGATGACCCGCTCCTCGGAGAGGTCGCCGACGGACTCGAGCTCGATCTTGCCGGCCGTCGAGGCCACGACCGCGGGCAGGTCGCTGATCCGCGGGACCACGGCGGTCTCGCCGTTTCGCAGCGCGCGCTTCAGCGCGTTCGAGGTGAGGTTCTCGTAGTTCGCGATCGTGACGCGCACCGAGACTCCCGAGCGCTGCGAGATCTCCGGGGACTTGCGGGCGAGCTGCGAGAGCTCGGCGAGCACTTCCTTCATGTATCCCGGGACGGTGGTCGTGATGCCCTCGTCGATGAACTCGGCGCGCTCCTGCTCCATGATGCCGACCTCGGTCGCCAGCTCCTTCGGGTAGTGGGTCCGGACCTGGGAGCCGAAGCGGTCCTTGAGCGGCGTGATGATGCGGCCGCGGTTCGTGTAGTCCTCGGGGTTCGCCGACGCCACGACTAAGAGATCGAGCGGCAGCCGGATCTTGTAGCCGCGGATCTGGACGTCGCGCTCCTCCATGACGTTGAGGAGACCGACCTGCACGCGCTCGGCGAGGTCGGGGAGCTCGTTCAGGGCGAAGATGCCGCGATGCGTGCGCGGCAGGAGGCCGTAGTGGATCGTGAGCTCGTCGGAGAGGTACCGGCCCTCGGCGACCTTGATCGGATCGACCTCGCCGACCAGATCGGCGATCGAGATGTCCGGCGTCGCGAGCTTCTCGCTGTAGCGCTGATCGGGCCTGAGCCACACGAGCTCGACCGCGTCGCCGTCGTTCGCGACGCGGTACTTGCAGGCCGCGCAGATCGGCTGGAGCGGGTCGTCGTTGATCTCGCAGCCGGCGATCGCGGGCACGGCCGGGTCGAGCAGCGAAACGAGCGAGCGCGCGATCCGCGTCTTCGCCTGGCCGCGCTCGCCCAGGAAGATGATGTCCTGGCCGGAGAGGATCGCGTTCTCGATCTGCGGCACGACGGTCTGGTCGTAGCCGACGATCCCGTCGAAGAGCGGCTTCTTGCGCGCAAGCGCGACCATGAGGTTCGCGCGAAGCTCCTCTTTGACGGTGCGGCTGCGGTAGCCACTCGCGCGGAGGGCACCGACGGTCATCGGGCGGTCATCGCTCATGCGTGATCTCCTTCGTTAGGGGCGCGGGCCCTCCCTGGTTCGAGGGTACCACGCTATCCTCGCGCTCCAGTGACATCCGAGAAGGCGGACCCGACATCGATCGACGATCCGGAGGCGATCGCGACGAGCGTTCGTGAGGCCGCGGAGCGCAGCGCGAACGCCCTGCGCGAGCAGCCCGTCCCCATCGCAGTCGAACCGCCCACGGTGTTCCGACCCTGATCGACATTCGCTACGCGACGGTCGCGGAGCTCGCCCAGGGTCTGAAACGGAAGCGCTACTCGAGCGCGGAGCTCGCGTCCGCGACCGCGGCGCTGCTCGAGACGCATGGGCCGCGATACAACGCGGTCGCGAGCGTCATGCGCGAGCGCGCGATGACGGAGGCGCGTCGCGCCGACCGCACCCGAGCCCGGGCCCGCACCGCGCTCCACGGCGTGCCGTACGGCGCGAAGGATCTCGTGGCCGCGAAAGGCGCACCGACGACGTGGGGCGCCCCGCCCTACCGCACGCAGCGATTCAACGACGATGCGACCGTCATCACGAAGCTGCAGCGCGCGGGCGCGGTGCTCGTCGCGAAGCTCGCGATGGTCGAGCTCGCGGGCGGCGGCGGCTACCGGTATCCGAGCGCGTCGCTGCAGGGTCCCGGGCGCAACCCCTGGAACACCCAGCGCTGGTCGGGCGGCTCATCGAGCGGGTCGGGCTCGGCGGTCGCGGCCGGGCTGGTGCCGTGGGCCATCGGCTCCGAGACGTCGGGGTCGATCGGCACGCCCGCGGCCTTCTGCGGCGTGACCGGGTTGCGGCCGACGTACGGCCTGATCAGCCGGCACGGCGCCATGGCCCTGTCCTGGACGCTCGACAAGCTCGGCCCGATGGCCCGCACCGCCGACGACTGCGCGCTCGCGCTGCAGACGATGGCCGGCCCCGATCCCGC
>JAXDLF010000210.1:0-10103 GCA_034666765.1 Chloroflexota bacterium | reverse complement strand
CCCTTTGCCTCCAGGTGACTCGCCTATGCAAACGACGCGCAGGCGTTCGATGTTCCATACCGATGAACGGGCGTTCGGGTTTCCGTATCGGTGGATACGAACGCTGGAGGCGCTCAGATTGGGATCGGGCGGGCGGGTCTCCGCCGGACCTAGCCGGCGGAGGCGACATCCAGGGAGACGAGCTCGGACGGATCGCGCAGGACGGTGAGCTGCCGGATCACGCCCCGGGGGATGATGTGGAAGTCGTTGTGCCGGTAGTCCTTGCCCGCGTTCGTGATGTCGTAGTCCCCGACGATGACGATGTAGTCGTCGGTCTCCTTCCAGAGCATGCCGCAGGTCAGCTTCCGAAGCCGATAGGGCTCGAAGTCCTCGGGGATCGCGGTCCGGGTGTAGGCCGTGATGTCTTCCCACTCGACGGCGACGAGCGCGGTGCCGAGCCGATCGACCGCGTCCAACTTCCCTCTCCTCGACGAGCGAGCGAGCGCTGTGCGCTCACCGGTACATCTCACGGTCTGATGTGACCGTTCGCGTACAGGAACGGACGATACGAAGGCGTGTTCCGGTGTCAATGCTCCGGGAGTACGGATTCCCCGCGATTGATACGCGTTGAACGCGATGACGCGTCCGCCGCGCTCCCTCGGCTGCTCGGTCTCCGCGCTGTCGACGAAGCCGGTCAGCTAGCTGGCCTGGCGGCCGCGAGCGATCAGCTCGGCAACCTTCTGGCCGCCCTTCTTGCCGATCTCCTCGAAGTGCTCGTGACCGTACTTCTCGGAGACGGCGTCGCCGCCGATCTTGCCGATCCGTCCGTAGAACCGCGGGCCGTAGAGCTCTTTCACCTTTTGGCCGCCCTGCTTGCCGATCTGCTCGTAGAAGTCGGCGCCGTGCCGTTGGGCGGTCGTACGTCCGCCCTTCTTCCCGATCTGCTCGTAGAACTCCGGTCCGTGGCGCTGCGCTGTCGTCGCCCCGCCCTTCCGTCCGGCCTCGGCGACGGTCATCGCGCCCTTGTTCTTCGACATCCGATCACTCCTTCGTGACATGCACGCCCGTACCGGCGTTCCGGCCGCCTGATGACCCGGTCTGGCTGCAAGTTCCGTACCGACGCTCGGTCGGCCGTCGAGTGTGCGGGCAATCTCCGGACACTCAGCGGCCAACCTGCATCCGAAGCGTGCAGAGGTCGGTGCACCCGAGCGCCAGCTTCGTCGCGTGGGAGAGGTCGATCGTCCGGCCCGCGATGTAGGGCCCCCGGTCGATGACGGGCACGGTCACGGTCCGGCCGCGGTAGGTGAGCGCCAGCGTGGTGCCGCACGGCAGGGTGAGGTGCGCGACGCCCAGGATCTCGGGCGTGTAGAGCTGCCCGCAGGCGGTGCGGTTCCCGTAGAACCCGGGCCCGTACCAGGACGCGAGCACGATCGAGTCGCTCTCGAACGACGACGGCGCGGGTCGGGCCACCTGGACCGGAGCGGCCGCCGGCGCGACGGCCATCGGCGTGGCCGGCGGCACCGCGACCGTGAGCGCGGCGGTCTCGACTCCGGCAACGGATGTAGCCAGAGTGATGACAGGAGCGATCTCGCGAAGCGCCGGTAGGTCGATCGTGTGACCGGCCGCGCTCACCGGCCCGGAGCGCCCCCGGTCGGCTGCGGGCCGTTCGGTGATGAGCGTGAGTCCGAAAAGGATTGCGAAGACCGCGAGGCCCGTGCGAGCCAGGTATGACGGCATCCAGACCACCCCCCAGCTGTCTGGGTGGAGCGCAGGCAGACGGCGTTCCGTGGCATGTCCGGGCCGTGGGCGCGTGTCGGCGTGCGTGACATCGCGTGCGGGACGAGGGCTCGCTTCGCCGTCCGGCCGTTCTCACGATGCGGTACGCGCCGCGTACCGCGCCGTCATGGCTACGTCGCGGGGATCGCCACGACCACGAAGCGGGGGTCACTCGGATTCGGGCCGGTCGACGTCTGCAGCGTCACTCGTTCGCTCTGCGTGGGCTGGACCCACGACACGTCGTCGGGCGCGACGCGCGGATGCACTTCGGTGACGACGTACTTGAGCGCGCGCAGATCCGGTGTCGAGATGAACACCTCGTCACCCACCTTGGCGTTCCAGAGCGTCAGGAACATGCCGGTGCGGGCGTGGGCGTAGATGTACGTGTTGCTCCCGAGTCCGGGGATGGACGTGCCCGGAAGGTGGAAGGCGAAGTTCTCGGGGGTCTTCTGCTGATCGATATCGCGGGCGAGGTCCCCTTCGGCGAGCGGGAGATCGATGCCGAGCCGGGGGATCTGCACCCGATAGCCCGCCGCGATCGGGGCGCGCGGATCTCGGGTCGCGCTCGGTGCCGCGCTCGTCGAGGTGGACGCCGCGGCGCCGGCGGTGGCGGACGCGGACGGCGGCACGGCCGGCGGACCGCCCGCGGTTCTGCCCCAACCCGCGATGAGCAGGGCGCCGGCGAGGATGAGCGCGGTTCCGGCCACCACCGGAAGCCTGCGTTTCCCTATGCGATAGTGCGAACGCACAGCGCATGCCGAAGATGGATCACGCCGCCCGCCGCGCCCGCGCCGCTGCCCGCAGCCGCGAGGCCGGGGTGGCCGCCATGCTGCTCGCTCCGGGCTCCGATCTCACCTACCTCTCAGGCTATCGGATGTTTTCCAGCGAACGGCTGACCTGCCTGGTGCTCGCCGCTGACGGCACCGCGACCCTCGTCGTCCCGGAGCTGGAAGCGCCCCGCGCGGCGGCCGTGGCGCCGGACCTGGCGCTGGCGACCTGGGGCGAGACCGCCGACCCCTACGCGCTTGTGGCGTCGCTCGTCCGGGCGACCGGCGCGGTCCTGGTCTCCGACCAGATGTGGGCGGCCTTCGCCCTGCGCCTGCAGGCCGCCCTGGGCGGCCGCGAGCTCCGCCCGGCGTCGGAGATCACCCGCGAGCTGCGGATGCGCAAGGACCCTGCGGAGCTGGACGCGCTGCGCGCCGTGTCGGCCGCCGCGGACCGTGCGTACGTGCGGGCACTCGACCTCGACTTCGCCGGACGCACCGAGCGCGAGGTCGGGGCCGACCTGGCCGCGCTCCTTCGCGACGAAGGGCATGAGGAGGTGCTGTTCACGATCGTCGCGGCCGGCGAGAACGGCGCGTCGCCGCACCACCAGACCGGCGACCGGACAATCAAGAAGGGTGACACCGTCGTCCTGGATTTCGGGGGCACGCGGGCCGGGTACGGGTCCGACATCACGAGGACGGTGCATGTCGGCGATCGCCCGAGCGCCGAAGTGACGCGCGTGCACGACACCGTGCGCCGCGCGCAGGAAGCCGGGTATGCCGCGGCCCGCGCCGGCGAGATGGCCCAATCGGTCGACGCGGCCGCGCGTTCCGTGATCACCGCCGCCGGGTACGGCGAGCGCTTCATCCATCGGCTCGGCCACGGCATCGGCCTCGACGGTCACGAGCATCCGTACCTCGTCGCCGGCAACGACCAGGTGCTCGAGCCCGGCATGGCGTTCTCGATCGAACCGGGGATCTACCTGCCCGGCACGTTCGGCGTGCGCATCGAGGACATCGCCATCGTCGGCGCTGACGGAACGTGCGAAGGCCTGAATCGCGTCGACCGCGCGCTCGCCATCGTCCGCTGATGCGCTTTGGACTGGCGGTCCTGGCGGCGGCGGTCCTCGATCTGATGGTCCTGCTGCGGGTCGACCAGTGGATCGGTGCGACCGCCCTGCTCGCGATCGGCTACCTCTTGGTCTCCTCCGCCGGAGCCGGCTTCTTCGCGGGGTCGCGCGGGGCGCTCGCCGGCGGGCTCGCCGTGCTCTTGGGGGCGCTCCTGTCCGGCCTGGTGCAGTACTGGCCACGGTTCGCCTACGCCAACGACGTCGGCGTGCTCCTCGGCTTCGAGCTCCAGCTGATCATCGCGCTCGTGCCCTACGAGGTCGGCGGGGCGATCGCGGGGTACGTCGGTGGGGCCCTGCGGGCGCGGGCGATGCGGAGGCGGATGGCCGCGCGATGACGATGGCGCGGATGCTGGCATCCGTCCTCGCGACGACCACGGGTCTGGCGTTCTGGTGGGGACTGACCGAGCCGCTGCCGGTCCCGCCCGCCATCCTCCTCGGCGTGAGCGCGGGCATCCTGCTCTGCGCGGGCGTGATCGCCGGGCGGCTCGGCGCCGTCGCGGCACCCTGCGCGCTCCTCTTTTCACTGTTCCTCGGCAGCATCCTCGCCACGCAGATGCACCAGGCGTTCACCCCGTCCTTCGCGCCGGTCTCGCGCTTCGGCGGCCTGCTCGTGCTCGAGCTCCCGGCGATCCTCCTGCCGCTCGCCGTCGCGGCCGCGCTCGGGGCGGTCGGCGGACTCGTCGGGGAGCGGCTCCTGCCCTCGCGCTAGCGAATGACCGCGGCTGGCGCGCAGCGCTAGCGGATGACCGCAGCTGGCGCGGAGCGCTAGCGAATGAATGGCGCGGCGGCCTGGAGCGCCCACTGGTAGATGGCGTCGGGAACGATGCCGATGACGACCACGGCGAGACCGGCGATCCCGAGGCCCGCGGAGAGCAGATTGGACCGCAACAACCGCGGCGCGTTCGCCTCCACGTCGTACATGTACATGTGCACGACGACCCGCAGGTAGTAGAAGGCCGCGAGCACCGCGTTCAGGGCGATCACGACCGCGAGCCACACGAGCCCCGCGTCCAGGACCGGCTGGAGGATGAACACCTTCGCCACGAACCCGATCGTCGGAGGGATACCGGTGAGGGAGATCAGGAACACCGCGAACGCGAGCGCGCCGGCCGGCTGGCGGCGGCCGAAGCCGTTGAGCTCCTCGAGCGTCGCTCCCCGGGTCCCGTCGAGGTCGAGGTAGATGAGGCAGGCGAACGCGCCGAGATTCATGATGCCGTACGCGAAGACGTAGAAGAGCACCGCGGCCGACGCCGACGCGCCCGCCTGGTAGGCGGCCACGCCGGCCAGGATGTAGCCGGTGTGCGCGATGCTCGAGTACGCGAGCATTCGCTTCACGTTGCCCTGCACCAGCGCCACGATGTTGCCGCCGGTCATCGTGATCGCGGCGAGGATCGCGAACACCGCGCTCCAGTCGACCCCGAGCGGGCCCAGCGTCTCGATCATGATCCGCAGGATCGCGGCGAACGCCGCGGCCTTTGGCGCGACGCTCATGAACGCCGTCGCCGGCGTGGGCGCACCGTCGTACGCGTCGGGCGTCCATTGATGGAACGGCACGACGGCCGCCTTGAAGGCGAGCCCGACGGTGACGAGCGCGAGCGCGACGAGCGTCGCCCCGTTCGTCAGGCCGCCGGCCGCCACCGCCGCGGCGATGCCGGCGAACGTCGTCGTGCCGGCGAGGCCGTAGAGCCAGGCGAAGCCATAGAGGAGCATCGCGGGGCTGAAGGCGCCGAGAAGGAAGTACTTGAGCGCGGCCTCGTTGCTGAACCGGTCGCGCCGGGCCATGCCGGCCAGCACGTAGACCGGGATCGTCATGAGCTCCAGCCCGACGAACACGGTGATGAGGTCGGACGCGAGCACGATGGTCATCGCGCCCACCGTCGAGAAGAGGACCGTCGCGTAGAACTCGCCCGCCGGGATCGCCCGGCGCTCCAGGTATTCCGGCGCGACGACCACCGTGAAGATCGCGAGGATGCAGAAGAGGACGCGGAAGAACGCGGTGAAGGTGTCGACCACGACGAAGCCACCGAACGCGATGTGGCTGGCCACCGTGATCGGACCGGTGAAGATCGCCGCGACCAGGCCGAGGATCACCAGGAGCGGAAGCCAGTAGCGCGCGATACGCCGGTCGAGGATCGCGTCGGCGAGCAGGACCAGCAGCGCCGTCGCGGTCACGACGACCTCGGGCAGGACGGTGACGAGGTCGGCCAGACTCATTTCAAGACCACCTGCGACGCGTCGGTGGCGATCGCGAGGATCCGCCGGACCGACGGCTCGATGATCGCGATGGCCGGCTGGGGGAACACGCCGAGCAGCACGGTGAGGACGAGCAGCGGCACGGCGCAGGCGACCTCGAGCGGCGAGAGGTCGGGCAGGGCGCGGTAGGCCTCACGCAGGGTGCCGAACATCACGCGCTGGAACATCCAGAGGAGATACACCGCCGCGAGGATCACGCCGATCGCCGCGAGCGGCCCCCAGAACAGGCCGCCCGGCCCGGTCGCGGGGTTGAACTTGAAGGTGCCGAGGAGCACCAGGAATTCGCCGACGAAGCCGCTCAGCCCGGGCAGGCCGAGCGACGCGAGCACGAACACCCCGAAGAACGCCGTGTACAGCGGCCAGCTGTTCGCCAGGCCACCGAGATCGGCGATCTGCCGGCGATGGGTCTTCTCGTACTGAATCCCGACGAAGAGGAACAGCGCGCCGGTGACGAACCCGTGATTGAGCATCTGCAGCACCGCGCCGACGGCGCCCTGCTGGTTGAGCACGAAGATGCCGAGCGTCACGAATCCCATGTGGGCGACGGACGAGTACGCGACGAGCTTCTTGAGATCCTTCTGCACGACCGACACGACCGCGCCGTAGAGGATCGCGACGACGGACAGGAGGATGAGGATCGGTAGCCACGCCTGCGTGCCGATCGGGAACAACGGAAGGGCGAACCGCAGGAACCCGTAGCCGCCCGCCTTCAGCAGGACGCCCGCGAGGACGATCGAGCCCGCGGTGGGCGCCTCGACGTGGGCGTCGGGCAGCCACGTGTGGAACGGGACCATCGGCATCTTGATCGCGAACGCCATCGCGAACGCGAGGAAGACCCAGAACTGGAAGTCGCCGGAGAAGCGGGCCGAGCGCGCGAGCAGCTCCGGGAGCGAGAGGGTGCGGTCGCCAACGTCGCCGCTCTGGATGTAGACGGCGATGATGCCAACGAGCATGAGCAGCGAGCCCGCGAGGGTGAACAGGACGAATTTCAGCGTCGCGTAGACCCGCCGCGGACCGCCCCAGATCCCGATGATGAGATACATCGGGACGAGCATCAGCTCGAAGAAGACGTAGAAGAGGAAGAGGTCGAGGGCCATGAAGACGCCGACCATCCCGACCTCGAGCAACAGGAACGCCGCCATGAACTCGCCGACGCGCTCCTTGATGGCCCCGCCGCTCGAGTACAGGACCGAGATGAACGTGAGGAGCGTGGTCATCGGGATGAGCAGCACGGAGATGCCGTCCACGCCGAGCTCGTAGCGGATCCCGAGCGTCGGAAGCCACGCCGCCGACTCGACGAGCTGGAAGCCGGCCTCGCCCACGTGGAACTGCGCGAGCATCACGAGCGACACGACCAGCTCGATGAACGTCGTCACGATGGCGACCTGCTTCACCGCGCGGGGGTCGCGGAAGAACAACGCGAGCGGGAGAAGGCCCGCGATCGGGATGGCGATGAGCAGCGTGAGCAGGTGATCCATCAGCGACCCAGCCATCCGGTGGCGTATCCGCCGTACACGACCATGACCAGGAGCAGCCCGGCGACGATCGACAGGGCGTAGTTGCCCACGATCCCGGTCTGCGCGCGCCGGAGGCCCGACCCGGTGAGCTTGATCGCCCAGCCGAGCCGGTTCACCAGGCCGTCGATGATGTGGATGTCGAACGCCCAGGCCGCGCCGGCGAACGCCTTCGCGAGATCGACGAAGCGCCGGTCGTAGAGCTCGTCGACGTAGTACTTGTTCACCAGCACGCCGTAGACCGGACCCGCGGCCCGCGCCACCGCGGCCGGATCCGGCCGGCCGCGGGCGTACATCGTGAGGCCGATCAGGATCCCGCCGATACCGATCGCGGTCGAGATGGCGGCGAGGGTCAGGAACTCCGCCCAGTCCGTCCCGTGCTCGACGGCGGCGCCGGCGTGCGCGGCCTCGACCGACGGACCGAGGAACGCGTGGATGAACCCGTGGTCCGGCGGGAAGCCGATGAACCCGACGAGCACGCTTCCCGCGGCGAGGATCAGGAGCGGCACGGTCATGACGCGCGGCGACTCGTGGGCGTGCTCGAACAGGTGGTGGTCGCGCGGCTGGCCGTGGAAGGTGAGCCAGATCGCGCGCGTGACGTAGAACGCGGTGAGACCCCCGGTGAACACACCGACGGTCCAGAGCAACGGGTAGCCGTTCTTGAACGCCGAGCCGAGGATCTCGTCCTTCGACCAGAAGCCGGCCAGCGGCGGGAGCGCGGCGAGCGCGCCGCCGGCGATGACCATCGTCCAGTACGTGATGGGCATCTTGGACTTGAGCCCGCCCATCTGACGCATGTCCTGCACGTTCCCCACGCCGTGGATCACCGAGCCGGAGCCGAGGAACAGGAGGGCCTTGAAGAACGCGTGCGTGATGAGGTGGAACATGGCGGCGATCGGCGCGCCGACCCCGAGGGCCAGGAACATGTAGCCGAGCTGGCTCACCGTCGAGTACGCCATCACCCGCTTGATGTCGAACTGGACGAGCGCGATCGTCGCCGCGAAGATCGCGGTGAGCGCCCCGACCCCACCGACGACGGCAAGGACCGGACCGGCGGCGTCGAACAGCGGCGTGGAGCGCGCGACCAGGTACACGCCGGCGGTGACCATCGTCGCGGCATGGATCAGCGCCGAGACCGGGGTCGGGCCCTCCATGGCGTCGGGGAGCCATGAATACAGCGGGAGCTGCGCCGACTTGCCGGTCGCGCCCAGGAAGAAGGTGAGGCAGATGAGCGACAGCACGCCCTGCGCCGGTGGATCCTTCGCCACGCGCTCGAACACGTCGACGAAGTTCATCGAGCCGAAGACCAGGAACGTCGTGATCATGCCGATCGTGAAGCCCCAGTCACCGATGCGGTTCATGATGAACGCCTTCTTGGCGGCGCCCGCCGGCTCCGGACGCTCGAACCAAAAGCCGATGAGCAGGTAGCTGCAAAGGCCCACGCCCTCCCACCCGACGAACATCACGAGGTAGTTGTCGCCGAGGACGAGGATGAGCATCGCGAAGACGAACAACGGCAGCCAGGTGAAGAAGCGCCAGAAGCCGTGATCGTGGGCCATGTATCCGATCGAATACACGTGCACGAGGAGCGACACGATCGTGACGACGAGGAGCATCGCGGACGACAACGGGTCGACCAGCGCCGCGACGTCCACGTGGAAGTCGGCGACGCTGATGAACGTGTAGAGCGGCACGATCGTGCTCGCCGCACCCGCGCGCACCTCGAGAAACACGCCGATCGCGACGAGCGCCGACGCCGCGATGGCCGTCGCCGCGACGGGCCCGGTCCAGCGCTTGAGCCAGCGCCGCCCGAACAGCGCGTTCACGAGGAAGGCGGCGAGCGGGAAGGCCGGGATCAGCCAGACGTTCTGGATCACGCCGCTAGCCTCGCATCTCGTGGATCTCATCGACGTTGACCGTCGGGCGGTTGCGATACGCCGCCAGGATGATGGCAAGCCCGACGGCGACCTCGGCCGCGGCGATCACGAACACGAAGACGACGAACACGCTGCCGCGCTGATCGAGGGGATTCCCGGCGCCGAGCTGGCCCGCCCGGCGCGCGAACGCGACCAGCGCGAGATTGCTCGCGTTCAGCATCAGCTCCACGCACATGAGGATCACCACCGCGTTGCGGCGGACGAGCACTCCCGCGGCACCGATGAAGAAGAGCGCCGCCGAGACGGCGATGAACGCGCCCAGCGGTACGGTCACGGCTCGTCCCGCTTCACGAGGACGATCGCGCCGACGAGCGCGGCCAGGAGCAGCACCGACGCGACCTCGAACGGGAACGCGTAGTCGGTGAACAGGCTCGCCGCGAGCGGGATGAGATCGCCGCCCTTGGCCGACGGCGTGATCGCGTCCTTGAACGAGAAGGCGAGGAAGATGACCGGCACCGCGATCGCGACGATGAACGCGCCGGCCCAGGGCGTCTGCTCTTGGAAGAACAGCCCATAGCCGCGATCGTCCTGCTTCGTGAACATCACGCCGAAGAGGATGAGGATCGTGATCGCGCCGACGTAGATGAGCACCTGGAACAGCGCGATGGTCTCGGCGCCCAGGAGCAGGAACATGCCGGCCATGCACGCGAACGTCAGCGCCATGAGGAGCGCCTGCGCGGTGATGCGCCGCAGGAGGACGACGCAGGCTCCCGCCCCGATGATCCCGAGGGCGAACAGCGCAAAGAACAG
>JAXDLF010000209.1:0-15893 GCA_034666765.1 Chloroflexota bacterium | reverse complement strand
TCCCAGCTCGTGACCGGGTCGAGGTTGCCGGTCGGCTCGTCCGCGATGAGCACGCGCGGGTGGTTGACCAGGGCGCGGGCGATCGCCACGCGCTGCTGCTCTCCGCCCGAGAGCTCACGCGGGAAGTGGCTGCGTCGGTGCGAGAGGCCGACGAGCGCGAGCGTGCGCTCGGTCTCCTCGCGCACGGCCAGACCTTCGTGACCGGTGACGAGGAGCGCGAACGCGATGTTCTCGGCGACCGTCTTGGTCGGGAGGAGCTTGAAGTCCTGGAAGACGACGCCCACGAGGCGACGGAGCATCGGGATCTGGGCCCTGCGCAGCCGCGCGACGTCCTTGTCGTCGACGACGACCCGGCCGGTGCTGGGGAGCTCTTCGCGGATGAGGAGGCGGATCAGAGTCGACTTGCCCGCGCCGGACGAGCCGACGAGGAACGCGAAGTCGCCTTGGTCGATGGCCAGGTCCACGTCCTGCAGCGCCGCAGTCCCGTTGGGGTAGCGCTTGCTGACGTCCTCGAGACGGATCAAATCCGGGCGGTCCCTCTTCCTCAGCGTCCCGGAGGCAAACCTGTGCGCTCCTGGCACGGACCGTAACGGGGCAGACAGGCGTGACGCAACGCCTTTTGGTAGCGATTTCGTACTGTTCGCGCCCTGTTGTCACGAGAACGTACCCGACGCGTACAGCCCGGATTCACACCCCGGGCGGGGTAACGGCTATGTGCTTTGGAGGCCCAGCCCCGGCTGCGACGGGCGGGTCGTGGCGAAGGTCGCGATCGAGGCGATCTTCGCCTCGCCGGTGGCCATCACCTTGACCCCTTGCGTCGCGCGGCCGAGCACGCGGATCTGGTCCATCGGCACGCGGATCACGACGCCGTTCGTCGAGATGAGCAGGACCTCCTCGCTCTTCTCGTCGATGACCTGGATGGCCGCCACGTTGCCGGTCTTTGCGGTGATCGCCGCGAGGGCCACGCCCTGGCCGCCCCGGTTGTGCGTCGGGAAGTCCTCGACCTTGGTCCGCTTCCCGTAGCCGTTCTCGGTGACCGACAGGACCTCGGTGCGAGCGGAGACGACGCCCATGCCGATGACCTCGTCGCCCTTCGCCAGGCGGATGCCGGTCACGCCCTGGGTCTGGCGGCCCATCGGGCGCGCGTCGGTCGCCTGGAAGGTGATCGCCTTGCCCTTGCGCGTCGCGAGCACGATGCGGTCCTTGTCGCCCGCCGCGGCCACCCAGGCCAGCTGGTCGTCCTTGCGGAGCAGGATCGCGATGAGGCCGGCCCGGCGGACGTTGCCGTAGTCCGACAGCGGGGTCTTCTTCACGAAGCCCTTGCGGGTCGCCATCACCAGGTACGGCGCCGAGGCGCCCTCGCGGATCGCGATGAGCGCGGAGACGCGCTCCCCTGACTGCATCGCCTCGAGGATGTTCTGGATCGGCGTGCCCTTCGCGGTCCGGCTCGCATCCGGGAGCTCGAACGCCTTCAGCGCGAACACCCGGCCACGGTCGGTGAAGACGTACAGCCGGTCGTGGTTCCGGGCGACGACGAGATGCTCCACGTCGTCCTCGTCGCGGGTGGCCATGCCGATGACCCCGCGGCCGCCCCGGTGCTGGGCCTTGTACGTGGAGAGCGGCATCCGCTTCACGTAATTCCGGCTCGACACCGTGATGACGACGTCCTCGTCGGCCACGAGATCCTGATCGGTCAGCTCGCGGTTGAGGTCGTCGAGGATCTTCGTCCGGCGGTCGTCCCCGTATTTCGCCGCCAGCTCGTCCATGTCCTGCTTGATGAGGAACAGGATCTTGCGCGGGTTCCCGAGGATCGACTCGAGCTCCGAGATGAGCTTGATCGTCTCGCGGTACTCGTCCTCGACCTTCTGGCGCTCCAGGCCGGTGAGGCGGCGGAGCTGCATCTCGAGGATCGCCTTGGCCTGGATCTCGGAGAGCTCGAACTGCTCGCGCAGGTTGGCGAGCGCGATCTCCGGCGTCTTGCTCGCGCGGATCGTCTTCACGATCTCGTCGATGTGGTCGAGCGCGATCTTGAAGCCCTCGAGGATGTGCGCCCGCTCCTTCGCCTTGCGGAGGTCGAATTCGGTCCGGCGCTTGATGACCTGCTTCCGGTAGTCGATGAAGTACTGGAGGACGTCCTTCAACGACAGGGTCTTGGGCGACGAGTCGACGAGCGCGAGCATGTTCAGGTTGAACGCCGACTGCATCGCGGTGTGCTTGTAGAGGTTGTTCAGCACCCGCTCGGCGTTGTCGTCCCGCTTCACCTCGATCGCGACGCGCATCCCCTCCCGGTCGCTCTCGTCACGGATGTCGGAGATGCCGGCGAGGCGCTTCGACTGCACCAGGTCCGCGATCTTCTCGATGAGCGAGGCCTTGTTCACCGCGTACGGCAGCTCGGTCACGATGATCGATTGGCGGCCGCCCTTGCCATCCTCGACGTGCGCCTTCGCGCGCATGAGGATCCGGCCCCGGCCGTTCGCGTAGGCGCGACGGATGGCGTCCACGCGCTCGGGGGCGCCGGTCTCGATGTTCTTCTGCTCCTCGAAGCGATAGATGACGCCGCCGCCGGGGAAATCCGGCCCGAGCATCGTCTCGCAGAGGTCGTCGTTGGTGAGCTCGGGGTCGTCGACCAGCCGCTTCACGGCGGCCGTGACCTCACGCAGGTTGTGCGGCGGGATGTTGCTCGCCATGCCGACCGCGATCCCCGTCGAGCCGTTCACCAGCAGGTTCGGGATGCGCGCCGGCAGCACCGTCGGCTGCAGGTGGCGGTTGTCGTAGTTCGGGTACCAGTCGACGGTCTCTTTCTCGATGTCGGCGAGCAGCTCGGCGGCGATGGCTGCGGGGCGCGCTTCGGTGTAGCGCATGTGCGCCGGCGGGTCGTCGTCGATCGAGTTGTGCACGAACACGCCGGCCGCGAGCGCGAAGTTCTGGGTCACGTCGACGGTGAGGTCGTAGACGTCCGCGCGGCCCGCGGGGGCGACGGCGGCCACGATCTGCGACAGGCTGGCCGGGATCGGGAACGCGCCGGTGCGATGGAGCCGCTCGGGGATGGCGGTGCGCGCGAACGGCATGAGCTGGTCCTTCGCCTTCAGCTTGCCGGCCTCGCGGTACGTCCCGTCGCGGAGCATGAAGCGGTGGTCGGGCGTGCAGACGATCTCGGCGCCGGAGACGAGCGTCACCTGGACGACCGGCTCGTTGCGCTTGACCAGGCGTGGCGCGCGCAACGGCTTGATCCGGACGTTGCGATGCGCGTCCACGGTGAAGACCTCGGCGCGCACGCCGCGATGGACCATCTCGACGAGCTCGACGAACGTCCGCTGCTCGCCGTTGACGAGCTCGACCTTCGTGTCGCCGGAGAAGCAGCCGAAGTTGCCCTGACCCTGGATCGGCGGGTAGCGCATCGTGAAGTCTTGGGCGAAGCGCGCGAGCGCGTCGTAGATCGGCACGTCACCGTGCGGGTGGTACTTCCCCATCACGTCGCCGACGATCGCCGCGGATTTGCGGAACGGCCGGTCGCTGCGCAGCCCCATCTCGTGCATCGTCCAGAGGATCCGGCGCTGCACCGGCTTCAGCCCGTCCCGCACGTCCGGCAGAGCGCGCGCGACGATGACGGTCATCGCGTAGTCGAGGTAGGCCTTTCGCATCTCGGTCTCGAGTTCGACAGCGACGATGCGCTCGTTGTTCGGTCCTTCGATCACGTGCTGGCGTGCTCCCGTCCTGTGGTCTCCGCGGCGATGGCCTCGCGCACGCGCGCGAAGGCTTTGTCCGTACGCGAGTAGCGCTGTTCGAGCTCGGTGCGCTGGCCTTCGGGCATGCGGAGGAACAGCGCGGTCGCCTCCGCGAGGACGTCGCCGTCGGCGACGCGCGCGACCGTGCCCTTGGTCTCGATCCCGCGCCCGCGATCGCGCAGCACCTCGCCCGTGACGACGAGATCCTCGCCCACCGGCACCGGACGCTTGAACGTCACGTTGATCTTGGCGGTCACGCCCCAGACGCCCTGGTGGAAGATCGCCCAGCCCATCGCCTCGTCGAGCAGGGCGGTCACGACGCCGCCGTGGAGGCTGCCGTCATAGCCCTGATGGCGCTGCAGTCCGGTGTAGCGGGCCGTCGCGCGGTTGGTCGACACGTCGAAATCGAGCTGGAGGCCCGACGGGTTGAGCCGCCCGCAGGCGAAGCACCAGTGGTCGAACTCGACGCCGAGGTCGAGGAGCCGTGCCATTACCGGGACTCCCACGGGCTGGTCACAGGTCGAGCTCGGCGGACTTCGCGTTCGCCATGATCCATTTCTTGCGACCCTCGACCTCATTGCCCATGAGCTCATCGAACACGAAGTCGGCCTGCTCGGCGTCCTCGAGCGTGACCTGGCGAAGCGTGCGGGTCGCGGGGTTGAGCGTCGTGTCCCAGAGCTGCTCGGCGTTCATCTCGCCGAGGCCCTTGTACCGGGCGATCGCGGGCTCGCGCCCGCCCTTGCCGTCGTCGGTGCCCTCGTCGGTCGACGTCGACTCGACCTCGACCGCGTCGGCGGCCTCGCCCTTCGCCTTCTTCGCCGCGGCCTTCGTCTTGCGCTCGGCGGTCTTCGTCTTGGCCTGCGCCTTCAGCTCCTTGATCGCGGCGTCACGCTCCTTGTCGGAGTAGACCCACCGGATCTCCTTGCCCAGCTGCAGCCGGTAGAGCGGCGGCTGGCCGATGTAGATCCGGCCCTGCTCGATGAGCGGCTTGAAGTGCCGGTACAGCAGCGTCAGGAGCAGCGTGCGGATGTGCGAACCGTCGACGTCGGCGTCGGCGAGCAGGATCGTCTTGCCGTAGCGGAGCTTCGAGATGTCGAAGTAGTCGCCGATGCCGGTGCCGAGGGCGGTGATGATCGCCTTGATCTCTTCGTTGCCCAGCATCTTGTCCGCGCGGGCCTTCTCCACGTTGAGGATCTTGCCGCGAAGCGGGAGGATCGCCTGGAACCGCCGGTCGCGGCCGCCCTTGGCCGAGCCACCGGCCGAGTTGCCCTCGACGAGGATGATCTCGGCCTTCTCGGGGTCGCGTTCCTGGCAGTCGGCAAGCTTGCCCGGCAGCGAGAAGCCGTCGAGCGCGCCCTTCCGCAGGACGAGGTCGCGCGCCTTCCGAGCGGCCTCGCGCGCGCGGAACGCGGTGAGGCATTTCTCGACGATCTTGCGAGCCTCTGAGGGGTTTTCCTCGAGGTACTGGCCGAGCGCGTCGTTGATCGCGGACGCGACCTGCCCGGCGACCTCGGCGTTGCCGAGGCGGGTCTTCGTCTGGCCCTCGAACTGGGGCTCCTTGATCTTCACGCTGATCACGGCCGTGAGGCCCTCGCGTACGTCCTCGGCGGTGAGGTTCGGATCCGCCTCCTTGAGCGCGCCGCTCTTGCGGGCATACGCGTTCAGGGTGCGCGTGAGCGCCGTGCGGAAACCGGTGAGATGGGCGCCGCCGTCCATCGTGTTGATGTTGTTGGCGAACGTGTAGACCTTCTCGGCGAAGGTGTCGTTGTACTCGAACGCCACCTCCACGACGGTGTCGTTCTCGAACGAGCGCTCCACGTACACCGGCTTGTGCAGGGCGCTGTGCGACTTGTCGAGGTGGCGGACGAAGGACACGACGCCCCCGTCGAAGTAGAACGCCTCGTCGCTGTCGTCGCGCTCGTCCTTGATGTACAGGAACAGGCCCTTGTTGAGGTAGGCCGTCTCCCGCAGCCACTGGGCGATGATCGACCGGTCCCACTGGATGACCGGGAACACCTCGGGGTCGGGCGCGAACGTCGTGATCGTGCCGGTCGGCTTCTCGCGCGGCTTCCATTCGACCTGCGGCGGCTGATACAGCGGCTTCGTGATCTGCTTCACCTTCGAAATGGGCTTGCCACGCGCGTATTCCTGCTCGTGGATCTTGCCGTCGCGGTGGACCTCGACGCGAAGGTGCGTCGAGAGCGCGTTCACGACGGACACGCCGACGCCGTGCAGGCCGCCGGACACCTTGTAGCCCGCGCCGCCGAACTTGCCGCCGGCGTGCAGGATCGTGTGCACGACCTCGAGCGCCGACTTCCCGGTCTGCTTTTGGATGTCGGTCGGGATGCCGCGGCCGTTGTCCGCGACGGTGATCTCGTTATTGGCGTGGATCGTCAGGTCGATCCGGTCGCACGTGCCGTTCATCGCCTCGTCGATCGAGTTGTCGAGGACCTCACGGACGAGGTGATGCAGGCCGCGCAGATCGGTCGTGCCGATGTACATGCCCGGCCGACGGCGAACGGCTTCGAGGCCCTCGAGGACCTGGATGTCCGCGGCGCTGTACGTCCCGGACCCGTTCCCGCCCGCGGCCTTGCCCGCCGGCTTCACTGCCTTGACCGCCATTCCTTCTCCTACGACCGGCCGACGCGGACCAGCAGCTCGTACAGCCGCTCGAAGTCCTCGTCGGAGTAGAACTGGATCGCGATGCGGCCGCCCTTGCGGCCGCGGGTGATCTCGACCTTCGTGCCCAACGCGCTCCGCAGCTCCGACGTCACGCCGGCGAGATCGGGATCGTTGCCCTTCAGCCGGGGGCGTCGGCGCGGATGCGTTGGATGCACCATTTTGCGCGCCAGGCCCTCGGCTTCGCGGACCGACATCCCCTTCGCGAGGATCTCGCCGAGGGCGCGGATCGCCTCCGAAAGTGGTAGCGGTAGCAGCGCGCGCAGGTGGCCCTCGCTGATCTTCCCGTCCTGCACGGCGTCCTGGAGGATCTGTGGGGCTGAAAGCGCGCGCAGCGTGTTCGCGACGGCCGAGCGCGATTTGCCGAGGCGCTCGGCGAGCTGCTCCTGGGTGAGGTCGTACGTCTCCATGAGGAGCTTGTACGCGCGCGCGGTCTCGATCGCGTTCAGGTCGGCGCGTTGCAGGTTCTCCACGAGCGCGAGCTCGAGCCGATCGGTGACGTCCTCGCGGATCACGGCGGGGATCGCGGTCTTCCCGGCCACCCGAGACGCGCGGACCCGGCGGTGGCCGGCGATGAGCTCGTACCCGTCCGGGGTCCGAGATACCACAATTGGTTGCAACACCCCGTGCGCGGTGATCGAGCCCGCGAGCTCCTTGATCGCATCCTGGTCGAAGTGCTGCCGCGGCTGCTGCCGGTTCGGCTGGATCAGCTCCAGCGGGATCTCGAGCGAGCCCGGGATCACCGGCGCCGGCTGCGTCGGAGCGCCGCCCAGCAGAACATCCAACCCCCGGCCCAGTCCGGTTCGAGCCACTACGCCCCCGCTCCGCCGAGCGCGATCGGCACCCGCGCGGCGAGCCGCATCGAGATCTCCTGGGCCAGGTCGCCGTAGGCCTGCGCCGCGCGCGACCCCGGGTCGTAGACGTTGATCGGCTGGCCGTGGCTGGGAGCTTCGGCAAGCCGCACGGCGCGCGGGATCCGCACCCGGGCGACGAGCTGCGGAAAGTGGCGGATGACCTCTTCGGTGACCTGCATCGAGAGCCGGTTCCGGCGATCCTCCATCGTCAGCACGATCGCGAGCACCTCGAGCTTCGCGTTCAGCCGCTGGCGAACCGCCTCGATCGTCGAGAGCAGCTGGGCCAAGCCCTCGAGCGCGTAATACTCACATTGCACCGGCACGAGCACGGCGTCGGCGGCGACCAGGGCGTTGACGGTCAGCAGGCCCAGTGACGGCGGGCAATCGATGAGAACGGTGTCGTACCTCTGTTCTTTCTGCAGCGCCTCGCGCAGCCGGAACTCACGGGCCAGGAGCGGGACCAGCTCCACCTCGGCGCCGGCCATCTCGGGAGACGACGGGATCAGGTCGAGGCCGGCGACGGCCGTCGGATGGACCGCGTCGGCGATGCCCTCATCCCGGACCAGAACGCCGTAGATCGAGTGCGGCTGGTCCTTGCCGATGCCCAACCCACTGGTCGCGTTGCCCTGTGGATCGAGATCGATCAGGAGCACCCGGGAGCCTTTCTCGACCAGTGCCGCGGCCAGGCTTATGGCAGTCGTCGTCTTCCCCACTCCGCCTTTCTGGTTGCTGATCGCGAGCACATTCACGGCATGACAAACGTGAAACATTGGGTGCGGGGGCGTCGGGAGGATGTCCTGTTGTGCCCCACTGGAGACCCTTATTGTAGCCGAAATGCCTCGCCGACTGAAATTTCGCGTGACTGCGTAAGGCCATTGGAGAGTATTCTCCCAGCGTTGGCTGCAGTCGCCAGCTACCTGCTCGGCAGTGTCCCCACAGCCCTCATCGCGGCCCGCTTGGCCGGTCGTCCGGACCCCCGAACGGTCGGCACCGGTAACGCCGGATCGACCAATGTGGCCCTCACGGTGGGCCCGGTGGCGGGGATCGCGGTCCTCGCCGCCGATCTGCTCAAAGGCGCGATCTGCGCCCTCGCCGGCTTGATCCTGTTCGGGCCGGTGGCCGGGGATCTGTGCGGGCTGGCCGCCGTGCTCGGCCAGATCGCGCCGGTCTTCGCGGGGTTCCGGGGCGGGAAAGGAGCCGCAACCACCCTGGGCGGATACATCGGGCTCTCGCCCGCGCTCGCGATCGTCGGTCTTGTGACCTGGGGCGTCGGGCTGCTCACCATCCGCCGCGCCGTGCTCAGCACGGTGACCGCGATCGTCGCGCTGGGGGTCGCCACGGTCGTGGTGCAGCAGCACGCCCTGTTCGGCATCGGTGCCGCGATCCTCACGCTCTACGCGCACCGCCGCGACCTCGCGGCATGGCAGCGCGGCGAGATGCCCACCATCCGCGAGGCCCTGCGGGATAATCGACGCAGATGAGCGCGATGAACGCCGCCCGCTGGAGTCCGACGATGAAGCGCGTCACGATCGGCGTGCTCGCCGTCGGTGCGCTCTACCTGCTGACCCACGCCGGCGACATCGTGCGGCCGTTCATTTGGGCCGCGATCCTCGCGTACATCCTGCTGCCGGTCGTTCGCGCGTTCGAGCATCGCCTCGTGAACCGCCGCGGCGTGGCCGCGGGGATCGTCTTCGTCGCGGTGCTGCTGGTGCTCGCCGGGGGCGTGCGGTTCCTCGCGCCGCTGGCCGTCGAGCAGGGCCAGACGTTCCAGCGGACGCTACCGATTCTGATAGCGAACGGCCAAAATACCCTCGCCGAGACGCTCGATCAGCTGGGTGCCGAGGATCTGGTGCCGATCGTCTTCGGGCCGATCGCCACCGCGCCGATCGAGGTCACGAAGAACGTGGCGGCCCTGGCGGTGCCGTTCATCGTCGGCTTCTCGCACTTCCTGCTCGAGTTCCTGGTCTTCCTCATCGGCCTGTTCTTCTTCCTGCGCGACTGGCCGCGACTCATCAACTGGTTGAAGCGCATGGTGCCGCCGGCCTCACGGCACGAGCTGCTGCCGCTCGGGGACCAGGTGAGCCTGCTCCTCGGTCGCTACGTGCGCGGCCAGCTCCTGCTCGTCATGATCATGTCGGTAGCGACCATAATTGGTCTCACGTTCTTCGGCGTCCCGTTCAGCCTCCTCCTCGGGGTGATGACAGGGATCCTCGAGGTCATCCCGATCATCGGTCCGATCACCGCCGGCGCGATCGCCTGCCTCGTCGCGCTCGGCAATCCGAATCCCTTCGGCTGGTCCCAGCTCGTGTACGTCGGGGCGATCGCCGTCATGTACACCGTGCTTCGCCACGCCGAGGACTACTTCGTCATCCCCCTCGTGATCGGGCGGATCGTCCGCCTCCATCCGGCACTGGTCATCTTCTCGCTGCTGGCCGGCGGGGCGACCTTCGGGCTCCTCGGCGTCGTCCTCGCCGTCCCGGTGGCCGCGACACTGCGGCTCGTGCTCATCTACGTGAGCGCGAAGCTGCGCGACGAGGACCCGTTCCCGCGTCTCGAGGAGGAGCGCGCGGAGGGGGAGCGCCCCGTCGCCGACCCGGTACCGGTTCGGGCCATCGATCCCCGGCCGCGGCCCGAGGGCACGCCGTAGCGCGACCGCGTCCCGTGCGTTCGTGACAAGGGAGGGGCCGTGCGCGTCGCGCTGGCGATAGCGATCCCGCTCGTGGCGGCGCTGCTCCAGAGCGCGGTGGTCCCGTTCATCTCGATCGGAGGCGCCCGGCCGAATTTGCCGTTCCTCGTCGCGGGCTCATGGTCTCTTGCCGCGGGCGCCAGCGAAGGCGTCTGGTGGGCGTTCGTCGGCGGCCTGGCCGCGGACCTCCTGTCCGGTGGCCCGCTCGGCGCCTTCGCGGTCGCCTCGCTGCCGCCCGCCGCGGCCCTCGGATTGGGCGAGCGCCCCGCTCCGCGGCCGACGCCCGTGCTCGTCGGCGTGGCGTTCCTGACCGCAGCCGCATTCGTCGCGGGGGTCCTCTACGTGCTCGCGCTCTCGCTCGCCGGTACCGCGCTCCCCGACCTGGCGAGCCTCGCGCTGCAGATCGGCGGCGGAGCGATCTTCACCGGTGTCCTCGGAATCGCTACCTATCCGATCGCGCGCGGGCTCTCTCGGCTGACCGAGAAGCAGGCATCCTTCTGATGATGTCGCAGGAACGGCCGCGCGCGTTCATCCGGCCGTACCGGTTCATCGCGGTCGGTCTGGTCGTGGCGTTCCTCATCGGCGTCCTCACCGTGCGGCTCTGGGATCTCCAGCTGGTTCAGGGCCAGCACTACCGGAGCCTCGCCGAGGGCAACCGGCTGCTCCGGCTTCCCGTCGCCGCGGACCGCGGCATCGTGATCGACCGCAACGGCAAGATCCTCGTGCGCAATATCCCCGGCTTCGCCGTGAGCGTCGTACCGGTCGACCTGCCGAGGGCGCGCGAGGCCGCGGTAGCCCTCGGGCTGGCCGCGCTCATCGGTCGCGACCCGGTCGAGGTCCTGAAGGCGATCACCGATCAGCGCACCCGCAATCCGTATGAGCCGGCGAAGATCTCGACGAAGCCGGTCTCGCGCGACGTCGCGCTGCTCCTCGCGGAGCGGGCCGAGGTCTACCCGGGCGTGCGCATCGACGCGGAGTCGGTCCGCGAGTACGTCGAGGGCCCCCTCTACGCGCCGATCATCGGATACACCGGACCGATCACCGGGGACGAGCTCACCGCGAAGGCGGACCAGGGATACCTCCCGACCGATCAGATCGGGCGGACCGGTCTCGAGTGGGAATACGAGCAATACCTCCGCGGCCAGCTGGGGTGGCGCGAGATCGAACGCGACGCGTCACAGCGCGAGGTCAGGACGCTGTCCCAGACGCCGTCACAGCCCGGTGGCAACGTCGTCCTCACCATCGATGACCGCCTCCAGCACCTGCTCGCGAACGAGCTGAACGCCGGTGTGACCGCCGATGCGTTCACCCAGGCCGTCGCCATCGCGATGAATCCGCAGACCGGCGAGATCCTCGCGATGGTCTCGACGCCCGCGTACGACAACAACGTCTTCCAACGCGGCATCACCCAGGCGGAGCTCGACGCGCTCAACAAGGATGATCGACACCCGCTCGTGAACAAGGCGGTGGGGGAGATCTACCCGCCCGGATCGACGTTCAAGATGGTCACCGCCCTCTCCGCGCTGACCGCCGGCACGGCCACGCGCAACACGGTCGTCAACGTGAGCTCGCTCTCGATCAGCGTCAGCGGGACGTCGTTCTTCGACTGGCGGGTCCACGGACCGCTGAATCTCGTCGACGGCTACGCGCACTCGAGCGACATCTACTTCTACACGCTGGCCGGCGGCAGCCCGCTGAGCGGTGTGCAGCCCGTCGGTCCGGACAACATCGCCAAGTACGCGCGGATGCTCGGCTTCGGCGCACCGACGGGCATCGACCTCCCGGGCGAAGCCCCGGGGATCATGCCCGACCCGGCCTGGAAGCAGGCGACGTTCGACGAGCCGTGGAGCATCGGCAACACCTACCAGGAGGCGATCGGGCAGGGCTTCGTCGCGGTCACGCCGATGCAGCTGCTGAACGCGTACGCGGCCGTCGCCAACGGCGGCACGCTCTACGTCCCACACCTGTTGAAGGAGGTCGACGACTCCCAGGGCAACGTGGTCATGACCAAGCAGCCCGAGGTCCTGCGCAAGCTCGCGATGAGCGCCGAGGACCTGCGCACGATCCGCGAAGGGGCCCGAAAAGTGGTGACCAGCAGCCACGCGCCGATGCCGAACGCGAAGCTCTGGATCGCCGGCAAGACCGGCACCGCCGAGTTCGGCAACTCGACGGGCCGGGACAGCGCCGGCCGGAACAAGCTGGGCTTCCACAACTGGTTCGTCTCGTTCCTGCCGCAGAAGGACAACACCGACCCGACGGCCCAGATCGCGATGGTCGTGTTCACCTTCGACTCGAGCCGCGGTCTGTGCGAGACGTGCCTCAACCCGGCGATCGCCATCAGCCAGCGGGTCTACGAGGCGTACGTGCTGGGGGACCCGGCGACGAAGGCGCGGCTCATCCAGTGACCGCCGGCGGGATCTCGATGGCGCGCGCGGCATCGCCGCTGCATGACCGGCCCACCTTCCGCCGTCTGGACCTCGTCGATCCGTATCTCCTCATCGCGACCCTGCTGCTCATGGCCTACGGCCTCGTGATCACGTACTCGACGTCGTACGAGGACGTCGCCGCGGGAGACCCGACCCAGTTCATCCTCCGCGGGGCGATCTTCACCGTCCTCGGGATCGTCACGATGGTTGCCGTCGCGTACTTCGACTACGCCTGGTTCGGCACGTTCGCGCCGCTCCTCTATCTCGTGACCCTCGGCCTGCTGGTGCTCGTCCTGCTCATCGGTCACAACGTGCTCGGCGGGCAGCGCTGGATCACGATCGCCGGCCAGAAGTTCCAGGTCAGCGAGTTCGCCAAGGTGCTGATGATCGTCGTGCTGGCGAAGTACTTCGCCGACCGTCACGACAAGATCGGGTCCCCGCTCGTGCTCGGCGGCGCGCTCGTGCTCCTCGGTCCGGCCTTCGCGCTCGTGTACCGCCAGCCCGATCTCGGCACGAGCCTCGTGTTCGTCGGGATCTTCTTCGGCATGGCGTACCTCGCCGGCGCGCGGCCTTGGCAGCTCGCGTCGCTCGTCGCCGTGGGCATCGGGGCGTTCCCGCTCATTTGGGGGCTCCTGCAGGGGTACCAAAAGTCGCGGCTCACGGCGTTCCTCGATCCGTATGCCGACCCGCAGGGTGCCGGCTGGAACATCATCCAGTCGCTCATCGCCATCGGGTCGGGGCAGGCGACGGGCAAGGGGCTCACGGCGGGCACGCAGTCGCCGCTCGGCTATCTGCCCATCGCGGAGTCCGACTTCGTGTTCGCCGGCCTCGCGGAGGACCTTGGGTTCGTCGGTGGGGTGCTCCTCTTCGCCCTCTACGTCGTCCTCCTGGTCGCCACGCTGCGTATCGGGTTCCGGTCGCGCGACCCCTTCGGGACGTTCGTGGCCGCGGGCGTCTTCTCGATGCTCGCGTTCCAGCTCGTCGTCAACGTGGGCATGGCGATGAGCCTCATGCCGGTCACCGGCATCCCGCTGCCGTTCATCTCGCACGGGGGCTCCTCGCTGCTGTCCATCTGCATGGCGCTCGGCATCCTGCAATCGATCTCGATGCGTCGAGATGCGAGCCGACTCCGAAGCTAGTCCTGGGCCAGCGGAACCGGTGGCAGGGCCTCCGCGTCCGCGTTCAGCGCGAAGTACTCGCTCGCGGGATCGAACAGCGGATCGCTCGCGGTGATCCGTGCCCGGATGTCGTCGCGCGCGCGGCGCACCACGGCCCGCTCAGCGTGCTCGAGCCGGCCCAGCTGCTCCTCGTCCTTCTCCGACACCGAGCGGGCGGCGTCGATCATCACGTCGAGATAGAGGTCGAGATACTCGATGAGGCCGTCGGCGATCGTGCTGCCGCGGACGATGTCGATGTAGAAGCGCCTGTCGCCGTCGAAACCGGAGCAGCTGATGACGAACGGGCGCTCCGGGCTGAACAGCGAGATGCCTGGCGTGCGGGTCACCCAGCCGCCGATCGGATTCCACCACGGCGTCCCGACGGGCAGATACACCCGGGCCACCCCCCGCACGTCGGTCAGGCGATACCCGTGGAAGCGCTGCCACACCGACCCGTCGGGGATGCGCTTTTGCACGCGAGTGATCGGGTACATCGTCCTATACTCATGCCTTCAACGGCTGCGAACGGGAGCAGTAACCGCGTGACCATCGCGCAAGAGAGCCGGCGGCTGGTGCGAGCCGGCGCGATGGAGCGGTGAACTCACCCGGGAGCCGCGATCGTCACGTCCCCGATTCGAGGGCCAGCGATCGCCGGGGTCACGCCCCGTTATCACCGTGCTCGAGCGGAGACTCGGGGCTGTGGCGCAGTGGTAGCGCATCACACTGGCAGTGTGGGGGTCAGGGGTTCGAATCCCCTCAGCTCCACCGCGCAGCGGAACGAGTCTCAAGTCGGGGTGGTACCGCGGAAGTGCCCCTTCCGTCCCCAGGGACGGTGGGGCATTTGATTTCCGCAAGGAGGTGCCGCGATGACGAGCGAGACCGGAACGACCAAGACCGAGCGCTACACGCCGTCGGCCATCGAGCCGAAGTGGCAGCGGCACTGGGCTTCGACGGGCCTCCACGACACCCCCGACGACAGCGACAAGCCGAACTACTACTTCGTGACGATGTTCCCGTATCCGTCGGGCGACATGCATATCGGCCACTGGTACGCGATGGCGCCGTCGGACTGCGAGGCTCGGTTCATCCGGATGCGCGGGCACAACGTGCTGTTCCCGATGGGCTTCGACGCCTTCGGCATCAACGCCGAGAACGCGGCAATCGATCGCGGGATCCATCCCGCCGAGTGGACCGATCGGAACATGGCCCACTGGCGTGAGCAGTTCCGGGCCCTCGGCGCATCCATCGACTGGCGCCGCGAGGTCGTCACCTGCTACCCGGAGTACTACCGCTGGAACCAGTGGATGTTCCTCAAGTTCCTGGAAAAAGGTCTGGCCTACCGGGCGACGGCTCCGGTGAACTGGTGCCCGCGCGACGAGACCGTGCTCGCGAACGAGCAGGTCATCAACGGGCGCTGCGAGCGCTGCGACACCCTGGTCGTGAAGAAGGACCTGACCCAGTGGTTCTACAAGATCACCGAATACGCCGACGAGCTCCTGCGGTTCGACGGTCTGGACTGGCCGGAGCGCGTGCGGGTCATGCAGCAGAACTGGATCGGCCGCTCGGAGGGCGCGGAGATCCAGTTCCCGGTCGAAGGCCACCGCGACGCGGCCATCCGCTTCTTCACGACCCGCCTCGACACGATCTACGGCGCGACGTTCATGGTCCTGGCCCCCGAGCACCCGCTCGTCCCGGTCATCACCACGCCCGGGCAGAGGGCGGCGGTGGACGGGTACGTGACGAAGGCCCGCAACGAGTCGGACATCGAGCGGACGAGCGCGGAGCGCCCGAAGACCGGCGTGGACACCGGCGCGTTCGCGACGAACGTGTTCTCCGGCGAGCGCATCCCGATCTGGATCGCCGACTACGTGCTCGCCTCGTACGGGACCGGCGCGATCATGGCCGTGCCCGCGCACGATGAGCGCGACTTCGCGTTCGCCACGGCGAACGGCCTGCCGATCAAAGCGGTCATCGCTCCCGAAGGCGAGGAACCGCCCGCGACGCCCGAGGCACCGTACACGGGCCAGGGCCGGATGGTCCGGAGCGGGCCCTACACCGGCACGCCGAGTGAGATCGGAAAGCGTGCGATCGCGTCCGAGGCGAAGAAGACCGGCATCGGCGGCCCCGCGGTCACCTACCGGCTGCGCGACTGGCTGATCTCGCGCCAGCGCTACTGGGGCACGCCCATCCCGGTCATCTATTGCCCGACCGACGGCACCGTGCCGGTGCCCGAGGACCAGCTGCCGGTGGTCCTGCCGCGCGACGTCCAGTTCACCGGCCGCGGCGGATCGCCGCTGGCGAAGGTCGACGCGTTCGTGCATACGACATGTCCCAGGTGCGGCGGCCCCGCGAAGCGCGAGACCGAC
>JAXDLF010000208.1:0-3473 GCA_034666765.1 Chloroflexota bacterium | reverse complement strand
CACGTGCGCGGACCTCGACCTCGCGGCGGCCGAGCGCACCGCGGCCGCCATCGTCGCCGCGGGCCGGCGGGCCGACGCGATCCGGATCGACGTGCGCGACACGAAGACCGTGACCGCGGCGTTCGCCCGCGATCCTGCGATCGACGTCCTCGTGAGCACCCCGGGCATCAATGTGCGCAAGCCGGTCCTCCAGATCACCGACGAGGAGTTCGACCGGGTCATCGACGTGAACCTCAAGGGCACGTTCCGGCTCATCCGCGCCGCGGGCGAGTCGATGGCCGCGCGCGGCACGGGCAGCATCATCGCGTTCTCCAGCATCCGGTCCCTCACCGTCGAACCCGGTCAAGGGGTCTACGCCGCGACGAAGGCGGGCATCGTCCAGCTGCTGCGCGCGTTCGCGGCCGAGATGGGACCGCGCGGCGTGCGGGCGAACGCGATCGCGCCCGGTGTGGTCGAGACGCCGCTCACCGCGCCGATCAAGCAGAACACGGAGTGGTACGACGCGTACGCGCGCAAGAGCATCCTCGGCCGCTGGGCCAAGCCCGAGGAGCTCGCCGGGATGGTCGTGTACCTCGCCTCGGACGCGAGCTCGTTCGTCACCGGCGCCTGCATGTTCGTCGACGGAGGGTGGACCGCCGCGGACGGACGGTTCCAGCCGCCGCTGTGACCGGCGGGGCCGGCCCGCTCATTCGCGTCGACGCCGTTTCCGTCGCGTATCCGGTCCCGGGTGGCCGGGTGCAGGCGCTCACGGACGTCTCGGTGGAGGTGCGGCGGGGCGAGTGGCTGACGATCATCGGCCACAACGGCTCGGGGAAGAGCACCCTCGCGAAGCTGTGCAACGGGCTGGTGATCCCGGGCCGTGGCACCGTCACGGTCGACGGCCTCTCGACCGCGGATGACGAGCAGCGAAAGCGGATCCGTCAGATCGTCGGGATCGTCTTCCAGGATCCGGACAACCAGATCGTCGCGACGATCGTCGAAGAGGACGTGGCGTTCGGTCCCGAGAACCTCGGCTTGCCGCGGGCCGAGATCCGCGAGCGCGTCGTCGACGCCATGCGCCGCCTGGACATCACCGATCTGCGGCAGCGGGCGCCGCACCAGCTGTCCGGCGGGCAGAAGCAGCGGGTCGCCATCGCGGGCGTGCTCGCGATGCATCCCGCCGTGCTCGTGCTCGACGAGTCGACCGCGATGCTCGACCCGTCGGGCCGCGCCGAGGTGCTGGAGGCGGCGCAGGCGCTGCACCGCGACGGCGTGACGATCGTCGCGATCACCCACTTCATGAGCGAGGTCGTGCTCGCGGACCGGGTCATCGTGCTGTCCGAAGGGCGTGTCGCGCTCGAGGCCGAGCCGCGGGCGCTGTTCTCCCAGCCGGACCGCCTGCGCGAGCTCGAGCTCGACGTGCCGCAGGTCACCGAGATCGCCGCCCGGCTCCGCGCCCGCGGGGTGGACGTCGGCCTCGTGCCGCTCACCGTGGCCGAGCTCGCCGACGCGTTCGTGCGGCTGCCGCGATGACGCAGCTCGTCATCGAGGTCACAGACCTCTGGCACTGGTACCTGCGCGGCACGCCGCTCGAATCCGTCGCGCTCCAGGGCGCGTCGTTCACGCTCGCCGCGGGCGAGGTGGTCGGCGTGATGGGGCATACCGGATCGGGCAAGTCCACGCTCGTGCAGCACTTCAACGGGCTCCTTCGACCGCACCGCGGGTCGGTCCGCGTCTTCGGGAGCGATCTCGGCGACAAGCGCGTCGATCCGCGCCCGCTTCGGCGGCGGGTCGGCCTGGTCTTCCAATTCCCCGAGCAGCAGCTGTTCGACCCGACCGTGGCCGACGACATCGCGTTCGGACCGCGAAAGCTCGGCTGCGATCACGCCGAGGTTCGCCGGCGCGTGACCGCGGCCATGGCCGCCGTCGGGCTGCCGTTCGAGACGTTCAAGGACCGCTACACGTTCGGTCTTTCGGGCGGTGAGATGCGCAAGGTCGCCCTCGCGGGCGTGCTCGCGCTCGAGCCCGAGGTGCTCGTGCTCGATGAGCCGACCGCCGGCCTCGATCCGCGTGCCCGGCGGGACCTCCTGCACGTGCTCCGCGGCCTGCACGACGAGCGCGGGACGGCGCTCGTGTTCGTGTCGCACAACATGGATGAGGTCGCGGAGCTCGTGACCCGGGTCGACGTGCTCGCGGACGGCAAGACCGTGCTCTCCGGCCCGGTGCGGGAGGTGTTCCGGGAGGGACGCCGGCTGCGGGAGCTCGGCTTGGGCGTGCCGGCCGCGACCGAGCTGGCCGCGGCGCTGCGCGAGCGCGGCATCGTCGTGCGGGGCGACGTGCTGACGATCGACGATGCGGTGGAGGCGATGTGGACGAGTTCGAGTTCTCCCGCAGCGTAACCGTCGGTCAGTACATCCCCGGGACGTCGTTCATCCACCGAATGGACGCGCGCGCGAAGATCCTGGCGTTCATGATCCTCATCGCCGCGGTCATCACGACGCCGTCGTACATCGGCAACGCGATCGCGTTCGCCGCGGTCCTCGCCCTCGTGCGGCTGAGCGGCCTCCCGATCGGCTACCTCATCAGCGGCATCCGGCCGATCCTGCCGATCCTCGTCGTCTACACGATCTTCAACTTCCTGTTCCTCGGGAACTACGACCCCACCGGCTCGGCGGTGCTCTTCCGCACGCCCGTCTCCATCGGACCGTGGCAGTTCGCGTTCACCGTGACCGACAACTCGATGCGCCAGACGGTCCAGGGCGTCTTCCGGATCTTCGATCTGATCCTCCTCGGGAGCCTCCTCACGCTCACCACGCCGATCACCGCGCTCGCGAAGGCCATCGAAGGGCTGCTCGCGCCGTTCCGCCGGATCAAGGTCCCGGGGCACGAGATCGCGATGATCATCGCCATCGCCTACCGGTTCATGCCGACGGTCGCCGAGGAGCTCGAGCGGCTGATGAAGGCCCAGGCCTCGCGCGGCGCGGATTTCGGGCGGCCCGGCCGGCTCCAGTTCATCCAGCGGACCCGCCAGCTCGTGCCGGTGACGGTGCCGCTCTTCGTGTCCGCGTTCCGGCGGGCCGAGGACCTCATCGTCGCGATGGAGTCGCGGTGCTACGTCGGCGGCGCCGGGCGCAGCGCGGTCGCCCTCGATCGCTTCACGTGGCTCGAGTGGACCGCCCTCGCGGTCTCGCTCGCGTTCACGATCGCGCTGTCGCGAGCGCCGTTCCCGTGGTGAGCGACGCCGACCGCGTCCGCGCGGCGGTGGACGCCCTGCGCGATGAGTGCGCCGCGTTCGTCGCCGAGCTGGTCCGGATCCCCACGGTGAATCCGCCCGGCGAGCGGTACGAAGACTGCGCCCGGCTCATCGGGGACCGCCTCGCCGCCTTCGGCTACGCGGTCGAGTACGTGCGCCCGCGGGTACCGGGCGACGGTCCGCCTCGGGTGAACGTCTTCGGGCGCATCGAGGGAGCGGTCGCGCGGCCGACGCTCCACTT
>JAXDLF010000207.1:0-7074 GCA_034666765.1 Chloroflexota bacterium | reverse complement strand
GGCGCTGGGCGACCGGATGCGCGCGGGCGAGCGTGCGTTCCATCGGGAGGGCGGCACCGTCGAGCTCCCGCCGAAGGGTGGCGACCCGGATGTGCTGGCCGCCGCTTGGCTGAAGGTGCTGTCGCTCACGCGCCGCACCGAGGAGGAGGTCGAGGTCCCCGGCGAGCGCTACTCGGTCGAGCAGCGCACCGCCGAGATCGAGGCCCTCATGGCCGAACAGGTCTCGGTCACGTTCGCTACGCTCCTCGGCGACCGGCCGACGCTCGGCTACGCGATCGTGACGTTCATCGCGCTACTCGACCTGTACCGCCGCCTGGTCATCGACATCAGGCAGGATGACCTCTTCGGCGAGATCGTGGTCGAGCGGAAGGTGCGGCGGATGGAGGGACTCACCGAATGACGCGCTCGGTCGTCGCGGCCGCCGTCGAGGCGGTGCTCTTCGTCGCGGAGAAGCCGGTGAGCCGGTCGGAGCTCGCGAAGACCATCGGCGCGGGCACCAAGGCCGTGAGCGAGGCCCTGGCCGAGCTCGAGGAGTGGTACCTGGGCACCGGGCTGCGCCTGCAGCACGAGGGTGATGACTGGCAGATCGCGACGGCCCCGGAGCAGGCGCCCTTCGTGGCGAGCTACCTGGGCGCGGACCGGCTGCGGCTGTCGACGGCGGCCCTGGAGACGCTCGCGGTGGTCGCGTACCGGCAGCCGGTCACCCGCGCGGAGGTCGAGTCGATCCGCGGCGTGAACTGCGACCAGACGATCTACACGCTCATGTCCCGGCGGCTCATCGGGGAGCTTGGCCGGCGCGAGGCTCCGGGCAGCCCGTTCGAGTACGGCACGACCTGGGAGTTCCTCGAGTGTTTCGGCCTGACGTCGCTCGGCGCGCTCCCGACGGTCCTATCGCCCGACGGCGTGCGCAGCGCCGAGGGCGTGGCGAGCGAGTGAAGACCGCCGGCGCGCGCGCCCAGAAGCTCCTCTCCGAGCGCGGCGTCGCGTCGCGCCGGCACGCCGAGCAGCTGATCGCAGCCGGACGGGTCACCAGCCGTGGCCGCCGCGTCACGATCGGCGAGAAGCTCGCTCTCGACGCGCCGCTGGAGGTGGATGGCGCGCGCGCCGCAACCGCGGTCGCGCATCGGTACGTGCTGTTGAACAAGCCGCCCGGCATCGTTTCGACGGCCCGGGACGAGCGCGGCCGGCGCACCGTCGTGTCGCTCGTCGGCGCGCGCGAGCGGCTCTATCCGGTCGGCAGGCTGGACGCGGACTCGGAGGGGCTGCTGCTGCTCACGAACGACGGAGCGTGGGCCGAGCGGGTGCTCCATCCGCGCTTCGGGCACGAGCGCGAGTACGAGGTGGCCGTCGAGCCCGAGCCGACGGGCGAGCAGCTCTCCGCGCTCCGGCGCGGGGTGCGCCTCGAGGAGGGCGTCGGCAAGATCAATGACCTCCGGGTCACGGCACCGGGCCAGGTGCGCCTGGTCCTGCGGACCGGGTGGAAGCGCCAGGTCCGCCGGATGTTCGCGGCGGTCGGCCTGCGCGTGACGCGCCTGCGCCGCGTCCGGATGGGGCCGCTCGCGTTAGGCCGGGTGCCCCTCGGCACGTGGCGGGAGCTCACCCGGAGCGAGGTCGCCGCGCTGCGCTTGAATGGGGCTCGGCCGGGGCGGGCGGAGCCCGAGCCGGCCGCACGACGGACCGCGCAGCCCGGCTCGGCCGCACGACGGACGAGGGCCGCCCGCTGATGGCGATGCCACGGACCGTCGCGATCGACGGGCCCGCCGGAGCGGGGAAGAGCACCATCGGCGCGCTCGTCGCGGAGCGCCTCGGCTACCTGTTCCTCGACACCGGCGCGATGTACCGGGCGGTGGCCCTCGCGGCCGTCCGCCGCGGGATCGACCCGGACGACGCGGAGCGGCTGACCCAGCTCGCCACGAAGGTGCGGATCATGATCGGGCCGCCCACGAAACAGGACGGGCGGGCGTACACGGTGCTGCTCGACGGCACCGACGTGACCTGGGAGATCCGATCCGCGGACATCGATCGGATCGTGTCGCAGGTGGCCCGCGTGCCCGGGGTGCGCGACGCGATGGTCGAGCAGCAGCGGACGCTCGCCGGGCAGGGTCGCGTCGTGATGGTGGGCCGCGACATCGGCACGGTCGTCCTGCCGGATGCCGACCGGAAGATCTTCCTCACCGCGTCGGCGAGCGAGCGCGCGCGCCGCCGGGAAGAGGAGCTCGCGTCCCGCGGCGAGCGCCGGCCGCGACAGGAGCTGCTCCACGAGATCCTCCGCCGCGATCAGCTCGACACCGAGCGCGCGGTCTCGCCGCTGAAGGCGGCCGAGGACGCGGTCGTCGTCCAGACGGACGGCCTCGCGGTCCGCGAAGCCCTGGACAAGGTACTGGCGGCGATCCAACGGGCCTGATCGGTCTGCTCGGGGATCCGGTCTGGCCGCAGCGACGGCTGTGGGTCTGGCGGCTGCTGTTTCCTCCGATACGCGCGGCCGCGATGCTGCTCTATCCGATGCGCCTCGAGGGCCGCGAGCGGATTCCGCGTCAGGGTCCGTACATCGTCGTCGCGAACCACGTCGACTGGAAGGACCCGCCGGCGATCGAGATCACCATGGGCGTGCCGATCCGGTTCATGGCGAAGATCGAGGCGTTCGGGGTGTTCTTCGTCGGCGGGCTGCTCCGCGGGATCGGGTGCTTCCCGGTCCGCCGCGGGCTGGGCGATCGCCGCGCGATCGTGACGTGCCTGCAGGTGCTGCGCGCCGGCAACCCGCTCGGGTTCTTTCCCGAAGGCACGCGGAGCCGCGAGGGGCGACTCGGCAGAGCCCATCCGGGGATCGCGTTCCTCGCGCTCAAGTCCGGCGTGCCCATCGTGCCCGTCGGAGTCACCGGCACCGGCGAGGCGAAGCTCTTCCGGTCCGATATCCGGGTTCGGGTCGGCGATCCGTTCCGCGCGAGCGAGCTCCCCGATGCCGCCGCGCGCGACGAGCAAGCGGTCGCCGACGCGATCATGCGGCGCGTCGCGGCGTTGCTGCCCGAGGAGATGCGTGGCTATTACTCCGATACGGTCGAACAGCCCGGATAGGCCCGTACACTTGGGTGCATGGAAGTCCTCCTCGCGCGTGAGAACGGGTTCTGTTTTGGGGTCAAGAAGGCGGTGGAATTGACCGAGGCCGCGGCCGAATCCGGCCGCCCGGTCTTCAATCTCGGCCAGATCGTCCACAACCCGAAGATCAGCGAGCGGCTGGCGGCCCGCGGGGTCACGGTCATCAAGGACCCCGCCGACGTCGCTCCCGGGATCGTCGTGATCCGCGCCCACGGCGTTCCGCCCGCGCTCCGCGCGAAGATCGAGGAGAACGGGCACGACTGCGTCGACGCCACGTGCTCGCTCGTGCTGCGCGCCCAACGGTTCACCAAGCAGCTGGCCGACGAGGGGTACCGCGTGGTCATCCTCGGCACGGCGGACCACCCCGAGGTGATCGGCCTCGTCGGGTTCGCGGGCACGGATTACACGATCGTCGAGACCAAGGACGAGTGGGAGCGGCTCCCGAAGATGAAGAAGGCCGGCGTCGTATCGCAGTCGACGCAGCCGCCGTGGGCGTTCAAGGAGCTCGTCGGCCACGTCGCCGAGATCAGCCAGGAGATGAAGGTCTTCAACACCGTCTGCCCGGTCACGATCAAGCGGCAGAACGCCGCGACCGAGCTCGCCGGCGAGACCGACGTGATCCTGGTCGTCGGCGGCAAGAACTCCGCGAACACGCGTGAGCTCGTCAATCTCGCGCGCATGCAGGGAAAGACCGCGTACCACATCGAGCACTCGACGGAGCTCGAGCCGGCATGGCTCGCGGGCATCGAGCGCGTCGGCCTCATCGGAGGCTGCTCGACCCCGATGGAGACGTTGCTCGAAGTGAAGGAGCGCGCCGAAGCGCTGGCGAGCTAGATGGCCCGTGCGGTCGTCGCCATCGTCGGCCGCCCGAACGTGGGCAAGTCCACCCTCTTCAACCGGCTCGTCGGAGAGCGGGTCGCGATCGTCGAGGACCTTCCCGGAACCACCCGCGACCGGATCTACGCGACCGCGGACTGGCGGGGCCGCGAGTTCGCCCTCGTCGACACCGGCGGGCTCGACGATCCGAAGGCCGGCCCGATGGAGGCGGCGGTCCGCGCGCAGGCGGAGACCGCGATCGACGAAGCCGACGTGGTCCTCTTCATCGTCGACGCGAAGACCGGCATCCTTCCGGTCGAGCACGACGTCGCCGACCGTCTCCGGCGCAGCCGCAAGCCGGTGCTCATCGTGGCCAACAAGAGCGACTCGTGGCGCAGCGAGGCCCAGTCGGCGGAGTTCTACGCCCTCGGTCTCGGCGAGGTCCACACCGTCTCGGCGATCCAGGGCACCGGCACCGGCGATCTGCTCGACGCGGTCGTGGCGGCGCTGCCCGAGGACGACGCCTCCGAGGAGCACTACGACGCGAAGGTCGCGATCATCGGCCGGCCGAACGTCGGCAAGTCCAGCTTCCTCAACGCGCTCGTCGGCTCGGAACGCGCGGTCGTCGGCGCGCTCCCGGGTACGACCCGCGACACCGTCGACACGGCGATCGAGCGGGACGGGAAGCGGATCCTCCTGGTGGACACGGCCGGCATCCGGCGCCGCGGCAGCATCGCCCATGGGATCGAGCAGTACGCGCTCCTGCGGACCGTGCGCGCGATCGAGCGCGCCGACGTCGCGATTCTCCTGATCGACGCGCTGGAGGGCATCGTCGACCAGGACGTCCACAACGCCGGCTACGCCCTCGAGGCCGGCGTGGGGCTGGTGCTCGCCATCAACAAGTGGGATGCTGTCGACCGCGGCATGGAGACGACAGAGCGTTTCAGGGCCGACGTGGCGCGTGAGTTCCACTTCGCGCCCTGGATGACCAGCCACTTCACCTCGGCGAAGAGCGGGCGCAACGTCGCCGAGACGCTCGCCGATGCCGTGCGCGTCGTCGAGGCCCGCCACGCCCACGTCTCCACGGCGGACCTCCATCGGGTCCTCGTCGATGCGATCGGGTCGCATCCGCACCCGCCGGTGCGCGGCAAGGAGGTGCGCTTCCATCACGTGACCCAGGCCGACACCCGGATGCCGACGTTCGTGTTCTTCGTGGATCGCCCGGACCTCGTGCATTTCTCCTATCAGCGGTACCTCGAGAACAAGCTGCGCGAGCGGTTCCCGTTCCCGGGGACCCCGATCAAGCTGCAGTTCCGGGGAGCGCGCGACTGATGGACCTCGCCCGGATCGTCGCCTGCGGTCTCATCGGGTACGGGGTCGGCTCGATCTCGAGCGGCTACCTCGTCGGCCGCCTCTACCGCAACGTCGACCTCCGGACCGTCGGCTCGGGCTCGACCGGCGCGACGAACACGATGCGGACGCTCGGCCTCGGCGCCGGGTTGCTCGTCGCGGTGCTCGACATCCTGAAGGGGGCCCTGTCGGTGTGGATCGCGTCGGTCATCGCGAGCCCGGCCGGCGACGAGCGAACGATCGCGACGGCGGTCGCGGCGGTCGCGGCCGTGGCCGGCCACTGCTGGCCGGCCTTCCTCGAAGGCCGGGGCGGGCGCGGCGTGGCGACCGGATTCGGGGCACTGCTGTTCATCGCGACGCCGGCGTGGCTCGGCTCCGTCGTGGCGTTCATGCTCGCCCTCGCGATCACGCGCATGGTGAGCGTGAGCTCGCTCGCGGCCGTCGCCGGAGCCGTGGTCGGCTACGCGATCTTCGTCTTCGCCGGGTACCTGTCGTTCCACTGGGCGGTGTTCGGCTTCAACCACATCGCCGGCTCGATCGTGACGTTCCGGCACCGCGCGAACATCGCGCGGATCGTCCGTGGCAGCGAGCCGCGCCTCGGTCAGCGGCGGTCCTCATCGACGTAGCCGTTCTCCAGGCGGGGTCCTGGGGTACGACCCTCGCGACCGTCCTCGCCCGCGACGGCGGCCGCTCCGTCGTCCTCTGGACGCGCGATCCGGCGCGGGCGAACGAGATCGCGGCGCGCCGCGAGAACGCCCGCTACCTGCCGGGCGTGACGATCCCGAACGCCGTCGAGGTCACCGCCGATCTCGAGCGCGCGATGCGAGCGGACGCGCTCATCGTCGCGGCGCCGGCTCAGGGTGTCCGGGAGCTCCGCGACCGGGTCGGGCCGCTGCTGCGCCCGGCGCAGCGCCTGTGCTCGGCGACCAAGGGCCTCACGCCCGATGACGCGCGGCGGATGAGCGAGCTCTGGAGCGACGTCATGCCCGCGTCGAGCATCGCCGTCCTCTCCGGACCGAACATCTCCCGCGAGATCGCGGCGGGCCTGCCCGCCCCGACGGTGATCGCCTCGACCGACCGCGACACCGCGAAGGCGTTCCAGGGGCTCATCGGCACGCCGATGTTCCGCGCGTACACGAACGACGACGTGGTGGGCGTCGAGCTCTGCGGGGCCCTGAAGAACATCGTCGCCCTCGGCGCCGGGGCGATCGACGGGATGGGCTACGGCGTCAACGCGAAGGCCGGCTTCATGACGCGCGGGCTCGCCGAGATCGCCCGCTACGCGTTCGCCAGCGGCGCGAACCCGCTCACCTGCGCCGGGCTGGCGGGCTTCGGCGACCTGATCGCGACCTGCACGAGCGCGCACTCGCGCAATCGCACCGTGGGCGAGCAGCTGGCGAAGGGGGCGACGCTCGCCGACATCAAGCGGCGACTCGGCGGCCAGATCGCCGAAGGGATCGGCACGACCGAGGCGGTCCATGCGATCGCGGCGGCGAAGGGTGTCGACATGCCCATCGTCGCCGAGACCTACCGCGTCCTGTTCGAAGGCAAGCCCGTTCGCGAGGCGATGCGCGGGCTGATGGAGCGGGAGCGCGGCGAGGAGCTCTCCGGTCCGCTGGCTGAGGTCTCGAAGCTGCTGCGGGTCGGCGCGGGAGACGCTCGGCGACCCGACTGACGAGGGACGCCGGGCGCTCCAGGCGGACCGCTCGCGATCAGTTCGCTCTCCATTTCGTTCGCCTCACTTCCGTTCGTGGTATTCGTGATTCACGATGCGGGGCAGGGAAGTGACATCCATCTGTAACGCCGCCGCGCGGT
>JAXDLF010000206.1:0-8281 GCA_034666765.1 Chloroflexota bacterium | reverse complement strand
CCCGGACGCTCGGCAGGGCCACCGGATGCGGTGCGTCGACGATGGTCGCCTGCGTGTCGAGGAGGCGGAACACCCGCTCCGATGAGGCCATCGCCGACTGCAGGATGTTGTACTTCTCCGAGAGGTCCTGGATCGGCCGGAAGAACTGATCGAGCAGCTGCCAGAACGCCAGCAGCGTGCCGATGGTCATCTGCCCGCCGAGGGCCCAGTACCCGCCGGCGATGAAGATCGCGGTGGCCGCGCCCGCGCGGGTGAAGGTCACCGCCGGAAAGAACAGGCTCATCGCCTTGATCGCGCCCTTGTTCGCCACCAGCAGGTCGGTGTTCAGCTCGTCGAACTGCCGGTACGCCCGCGGCTCGCGGGTGAACAGCTGGACGATCGACATGCCGCTGATGTTCTCGTTCAGGTAGGCGTTGATCCGCGCGAGCCGGATGCGGATCGACCGGAACGACTCCCGCATCGTCCGACGGAAGTAGGCCGTCAGCCCGACGATGATCGGCAGGGTCGCGTACGTGATGAGCGCCAGCCGCCAATCGAGGAACAGCAGCACGATCGCGATTCCGATGAGCATGAGGAAGTCGCCGAAGATCGACACGACGCCCTGGGTGACCATGTCGGTGAGCGCGTCGATGTCGTTCGTGATCCGGGTCATCAGCCGGCCGACCGGGTTGCGGTCGAAGAACGACAGCGAGAGCGACTGGAGGTGCCCGAACAGCTGGACCCGCAGGTCGTACATCGCGCGCTGGCCGACGTACGTCGTCAGGATGTTCTGGGCGTACCGGAGAGCGGCGGACGCGAGCAGGACGCCGAGGTACGCGAGGCCCAGCGGGACGAGCAGCCGGAGACCGTCGGCCGCGGGAATCGCGCCGCTGACGGCGGGCGCGATCGCCTGGTCGATGATGAACTTCGTGATGATCGGCGGCGCGATGTCGGCCAGCGACAGGAAGACCAGCAGGACGAACGCGATGGCGACGAAGCCACGGTACGGCCCGAGGTAACCGAGGAGCCGCCGCATCAGCCGCGCGTCGTAGGCCTTGCCGAGGATCTCGTCCTCCTGGAAGAAGCCGGCCATCAGGCGTTCTCCCCCATCCCGCCCCCGCCCATTCGCGTGCGGAAGGGGGCCGGCGGATCCTCGTGTGCCGCGTTGACCCGGCGCTCGTGCTCCTCGCGCTCGGTGTCGACGTCGAGCTCCTCCTCGAGCAGCTGCCGCCGGTACATCTGGGCGTAGATCCCGTTGCGCTCGAGGAGCTCGCGATGGGTCCCGCGCTCGGCGATCCGGCCCTCGTCGAGAACGAGGATCTCGTCGGCGTCCTTCACCGTCGAGATGCGGTGCGCGACCACGATGCTCGTGCGCTCCTGCATCACGCCGCGGAGCCGCCGCAGGATCTCCGACTCGGTGTACGTGTCCACCGCGCTCATCGCATCGTCGAGGATGAGGATCTTCGGATCCTTCGCGACCGCGCGGGCGATCGCCGTGCGCTGCTTCTGGCCACCGGAGAGCGTCACCCCCCGCTCGCCGATCATCGTGTCGAAGCGCGCCGGGAAGTCCTCGACGTCCTTGTTCAGCTGCGACACGTCACCGGCCCAGTCGAGCTTCGCGTCCGGCAGCGCCGCCTCCACGCCGAAGCCGACGTTCTCGCGCAGCGGGACGCTGAACAGGAACGTCTCCTGCGGAACGTAGCCAACGGCCCGGCGCAGCAGCGGGACGGGGTACCGCTTCACGTCGACGCCGTCGATGAGGATCTCGCCGCCCGTCGCGTCGAAGAGCCGCGGGATGAGGTTCACCAGGCTCGACTTACCGGAGCCGGTGTGCCCGACGATCGCCAGCGATCCGCCGGCGGGCACGGTGAAGCTCACGTCGCGGAGCACGGTCGTCGGTCCGTAGGCGAAGCTGACGTTGCGAAACTCGACGTGGCCTCGGATCGCGCTGCTCGCCGGCTCCGTGGGATCGGCGATGTCGGGGTGCGCGTCCCAGATCTCCTGGAGCCGCTGCAGCGAGGCCCAGCCCTGCTGGAACAGGTTCGAGACCCAACCCAGCGCGATCATCGGCCAGGCGAGCAGGTTGAGGTACGCGACGAACTGGACGAGCTGCCCGAGGGTCATCCGGCCCTCGATGGCGTCCTGGCCACCGATCCACAGGGTCGCGAGCACCGAGAGGCCGAGGATGAACGACATGGTCGGCCAGATCAGGCCGTCCATCCGCCGGAGGTTGATCGCCCGCGACACGTACTCCTCGTTCACCGCGGCGAACCGGCCGACCTCCGCGTTCTCCTGGGAGAACGCCTTCACCACGCGGATCCCGGAGAAGTTCTCCTGCGCGGCCGTGGACATCTCGGAGAACTGGGCCTGGAGCCGCTCGAACTTCACGTGGACCCGGCGGCCGATGAGCCAGAAGGTCAGCGAGACGAGCGGCATGAGGACGACCGAGATCAGGGTGAGCTTGAGCGACACGCCGAGCATGGAGATGATCGTGAACGCGAAGGTCATCGACGTCGACACGATGTTCATGACGCCGGGCCCCTGCATCATCCGGGTCGCCGACAGGTCGTTGGTCATCCGGGCCATCAGGTCGCCGATGCGCTGATGCTGGAAATAGCCGAGGTGCATGCGCTGCAGATGCGCGAACAGATCGTTGCGCATGTCGTATTCCATGAAGCGCGAGGTGTTCATCATGAAGTAGCGGCCGGCGGCCCGGAACACCGCTTCGAGGGCCGAGAAGACGAGCGCCAGGAGCGCCAGCTCCACGATCGTGTCCATCGTCGTGCCGTGACTCAGCCCGTCGACGAGCTGGCCGATGAAACGCGGCGGTACGACGGCCGCGATGGACCCAGCGGCGACGGCCAGGGTGCCGAGGAGAAGCTGGGTGCGGTGCCGGCCGACGTAGTGGAGATAGGTGGCCCTGGCGGAGCTCACGCAGTGATGAGTCTAGTCGGCGCCGTCCGCATCGCCGGTCACATTCCGGGCGCGGTCTGGACCTTCGGGTGGCCTCGCGACGCGCGCCCACCGACCCACGCGAGCATGCAAGCGACCGCGCCGCCGGCGAAGACCGGCGCGACGCCATACGCGTCCGCGACCGGGCCGACCAGCAGCAGCGGCGCGAAGCTGAACACGGACACGAGCATGTTCAGCACGCCGAAGATCCGGCCGCGGATCTCGTCGTGCAGATCGGTCTGGAGCCGGGTCATCGACGGCACCGTGATGAACGCGTACGCCAACCCGAAGACGAAGGCCGTGAAGCTCACGAGCGCCACGAAAAAGGGGAATCCGGCCGTCGGCCCGGTCGCGCTCCGGAAGACATCCGCGAGCGGCCGCTCCGCCGCGAGGATGAGCAGCGCGATCGCCGTCACGACGAGTCCCGTGCCGATGGCGCGATTCGGGGCGAGGCGTCCCCCGATGACGTTCAGCGCGCCGAGACCCACGACCACGCCGAGGCCGGCCGGAGCCACGAGCACGACGACGTTCTTCTCGCCGAGGCCGAGAACCTCACGGACAAAGCCGGGCGCGAGGGCGCCCGCGACCGCGACGAGCATGTAGGTGAGGGCGATGTACACGAGGGACCACACCACCGGCGGGTGACGGCGCAGGTAGGCAAACGCTTCGCCCACGCCACCGAGGGTCTCCGCGAGGGCCGCGCCGGCGACCGCGACACCGATCCGCTCGGCGCGCGCGGGCGGCTTGACGCTCGGGACCGTCAGGCAGAGGAGCGCGGAGCCGCCGAACATCGAGGCGATGACGACGAAGAGCGCCGGGTAGCCGGCGAGGGCGATGACCACAGGGGCCAGGATGATGAACCCGACGAGGAACGCGCCGTTGAACGTGAACGTGAAGAGCGAGTTGGCCACCAGCAGATCCCGTTTGCGCACGATCGCCGGGATCGTCGCCGATTCCGCGGGCACGAAGAAGACCGTGATCGCCGCCACCAAGAAGTTGACGATGTACGCCGCGGTCACGCTCTCGCCGAGGATGAGCAGCGGGAGGACGGCCGCCGCGCGCAACGCGTTCGTGATGACGAGCACCCGCTTCCGGTCGGTGCGATCGACGATGACGCCCGCGAAGACCCCGAAGACCACGGCCGGGAGGATCGCGAACAGGATGAGGATCGAGGACGAGGTGTTCGACTTGGTGATCTCGCCCACGAGCACGATGAGCGAGAAGGTCGTCGCGTTCGCGGCGACCTGCGACAGGATCTGCGCGGCCCACAGCGCCAGGAACGCGCGGTTCCGCAGGATGCCGCGGTCGGCGAAGCTATCCAGGGCCTCGTTCGGCTCCACCCCTACTCGGCCGGGGCCAGCGGGCCGCGCTCGACGAAGCGCTTGATGTCGCGTTCGAGCTCGCTCCGCCCGATGAGCACGCGGCGGTCGCACGTGGCGCAGCGGACGCCGATGTCCGCGCCGAGCCGGACGACGCGCCAGGTGTCGCCGCCGCAGGGATGCTGCTTGCGGAGCACGACGACGTCATCGAGGTAGAGCGGCAGTGGCGGCTTGGGCATCAGAACGCGCAGTTTAGGCGGGGACGCTCAGCGCTGGACGGCTACCGCCGGTAGATCGAGCGCCGTTTCCTTCGTCACCGTGAACCGCGTCTTCGGGTAGATGAGCTCGAACTGCCCTTCGATGCCACCGGTCCTCGTGATCGCGACATGCATCACGTCCGACGTGCCGATCGCCTTCACCGTCCACGGTCCGTTGAGCTGCTTGCCATCGAGGAGGATCGTCCGCTCGGGGCCCGGCGCGTACCACGAGTGCGGGCTGACGCGAACGTCGTTGACGGAGATCGCCTCGGCGCCGGCGTTGCGCAGCTCGTTGGTGAGATCGCTCATCGCCCGGTCGTCGAAGGCGCCGTCGATCTTCACGGAGATCCCCTGGCCTCGCGCCGGGCTGACGGCCGCGAAGACCTTGAGCTGATCGATCTCCTTCTGGCTCTCGGTGAGCGAGCCTTGGCCGTTCGCGACGGAGTCGCGAGCGCCCGCCACTCGCAGCCGGAGGTCGAAGACCTCGTCGCGCAGGGAGTTGTTCCGGTCCGAGAGGTTCGCGATGAGCGTCGTCAGCGAGGCCGGGGTCTCGAGCTGCAGGCTGCGCGAGTAGACGTCCTGCGAACGGAACTGCGTCACGACGAGGATGCCGAGGAACAGCGCGACGATCGTCGCGGCGATGCCGCCGGCGTTCGACCTCATTGCGGGGCGGCGACGCGGATGGTGAGCGCGCCGTCGTAGGCCGGCACGTTGATCGCGTTCGCGCGCGTCACCCGGAAGCCGAGGCCCTGCACGTCGCGGCGAGCCTTGATGTCCCTGAGCTGGTTCGGGTCGTCGAACGCACCGAGCACCGTGTTCTGCGGCCCGATCACGACGATGTTGAAGGGCGGCGAGAGCAGGGTGCCATTCACCATGATCGTCGAGCCGACGCAATACACGCTCGTGCTCGAGACGACGCGCTGCGCGTTGACCGAGATCGCCCGCGCGCTGCCGCGCCAGGCGGTGTTGAGGATGTCGGTGAGGTCGGTCGAGTGGCAGATGGCCTGGTCCAGGTTCGTCGCGCCCGCGGCGACGGTGTGCGAGTCATCGAGCTGGACCACGACGCCGTCGCCGGTCACCGCGGTGAGGCCCGCCTGGACCTTGAGATCGTCGATCCGCTTGCCGAGCTCGCTCGCCGCGCCGCTCTGGCTCGCGGCGTTCGTCTGGATCTGGTCCAGCTCCGCGCGAAGGTCCTGCAGCTGGGCCTTGAGGTCGTTTTGCTCCTTCTGTAGGGCGAACGCGGCATCGGTCAGCGGGGCGTTGTAGCGGACCGCGAGCGAGCTGCGCTCCTGCTGGCCCTGCCACTGGGCCGCCACGAGAAAGCCGAACAGCGTCGCCGGCAGCAGGAGCGCGAACGCGTGCTTCAGCCGCTGGCGTCGCGGGTCGGACGTCGCCGCGATGGCCGTCATGCCTCCAGTGTCACACGCCCCAGGAGCCGATCGATGGCCGCTCGCTCGGCCGCCGTGACGTTCCGGTCTCGTTTCCGCCACTCCGCCACCGCCGGCAGGATCGCGGCGAAATCGCCGTCGGCCGCGGCGGCGCGGAACGCGCCGAGGAACCGCGCGCGCAGGAGCTCGACGACCGCGCGGCGCCAGCGGGGCCCGTCGAGCTGCGACGTCGCGCCGATCACGTAGACGAGCGCGACGTCGGCCTGGGCGGGCCCGTTCGCCGCGTTCGCCCAATCGATCACCACCGGTCCGCGTGGCGTCAGCAGCACGTTGCGCGGGTGGAGGTCGAGATGGAGCAGCGATCGCGGCTCGCCGAAGAGCGTCTCGAGGCCCGGCATCGGCGGGAGCGCGTGCAGCCGGCGGTGGAGGTCGGCGAGGATCCGGGCGTTGCGCCCGAGATTCCAGGGGCGGAGCGCCTGCTGCATCTCGGGTCCCTCGAGCCGCTCGAGGATCAGGTCCGCTCCGCCGGCGTCGTGCAGCTTCGGGACGGGGTAGCCGTGCCCCGCGACGTACTCGAGGAGCGCGGCCTGCTTCGTCGCGGGCCGGCCGTCCTTGTGGCGGCGGAGCACCCGGCCGTCGCCGAGGTCGAAGACATCGGCGTCGCGGCCGCTCGCGATGAGCTTCATCCCCGCCATTAGAAGGGGGACGGACACGGCCGTCCGGGCCGTGGGGCTCTTCGTCGGACCACGTTGGCCGCGGGCTGATGCTCGCGTCCGGTGGTCCGCTGCCCCAAAATGGCCGGAGGCCATTTGGGGCTGTAGCTCAGCGGATAGAGCGCCGCCGTCCTAAGGCGGGCGTCGTGGGTTCGATTCCCACCAGCCCCTCCCCGCGGTAAACCGTCACGACCGGTTGCCCGCTGATTGGATAGAAGCTCTGTGACATCACGAAACAGCCTCGCCCTTGCCGTAGTCATCCTGATCATCGCCGCCGCCATCGGCGTCCTCTACGCCGCGGAATCGCAGCAGCCGGCAACGTCCGTCGTTGTGGCGCCTTCCGCCAGCCCGACCACTGCGACGACCACCCCTGCTTCGGCGACGAATCGACCTTCACCCGCGTTCACCTCGAGTCCGACGGACGTCGCGCTGCCCGGTGCCGACCGCTTCGCCGTCGTCGTTCAGAAGGGCTGCTCGCCACCTGGTACACCGCCGTTCGTCCGTCGCGAGGATCGGAACGAGGTCATCGCGCCGCTGGGCAACGGATATCTCTGCGGCCTGAATGGTGCCGTTTCGCCGGACGGTCGCCGGCTTGCGTACTGGCACTTCGAGAACAGCGGCAGCAGTGAGATCGCGCTGTACGAGAACGGGGCCTCGAAAACGCTCGTGCGCCTCGGCGAGGAGTTCCTCGAGAATGCGGTGTGGTCGCCCGACGGGACTGGCTTGCTCTTTGTCGCGAAGAAGGGGGGTGTGCAGGGAGTAGCCCCGGAGTACGCGGCCCTGCGTACCCTCGATCTCGCGAGCGGGGCGATCCAGGAGTTGACGCGGGTGACCGGCCGTTACCTTGCTGCGCTGGCGTGGGACCGGGCTCGCCGCGTCACCGCGGCGGCAGAGACCCCGGCGTCAGGCGGTCCCGGGGCGTATCTCGTCATCACCGAAGCAAAGGCGGTCACGCGCAACGAGATGCCGGCCAACACAGTGCTCATGAGCGCGTCGACTGACGCGACGTACGTGGTGGCCCTGTCGCAAAAGGACTTCGTAATTCGCTACTGGCCACTGACGGCATTTGAGGATCAGAGAACGCTGAACGCCGCGCCAGGATTCGGTGCCGGGATCGCGGCGTGGCGGCCGGGCACGCGCGAGCTCGCAGTCGTCGTGTCGGGCGGCCCGGGCGTTCAGTCTTTGGAGCTGTGGTCCTTGGACGGGTCGCGTCGCCGCCTCACCGATTACACGGGCCAGGGCGGGGGTCTCCTCTTCCGCCCCGATGGCTCGGCGGTTTTCTTTGGCGGCGGTGCCGCGGTCGATGTCGGCACCGGTCGCGTCGTGCAGTTCCCCCTGGCACAGGGTGAGCGGATCACAGCATCCTTGCTCCGCTGACAGGAGGCTCAGCCTGGGTAGCCCGGTTGCGTGTCCGGCCCCCACCAGCCCCTCCCGCCGGCCGTCAGGCCGATCGCGCGGCGGCAGCGAACGTCCTCCCCCGACTGAGGGAGGTACCCGAGCGGTCCAGCAGTTCAATACAGCCGTGAGCCATGTCATCGAGCACCTTTGCGCGAAGGCGGAGCATCAGGTTCCGCGGGATGCGCCGGACCCGCTGATCAAGATCGCCGGCACCTGGGGCTACTGCCCCGCGGGTCCGCTCGGCGACCACGATTGGCGCGAGACCGGCGGCAAGA
>JAXDLF010000205.1:0-8300 GCA_034666765.1 Chloroflexota bacterium | reverse complement strand
CTTCCTGGTCGCCCAGCAACTCGGCCATACGCTGCGCGCGCTCAAGCAATGGAAAGGCCTGTTTGGTCTCTCCCAGTGCCGTGTTGGCGGACGCGAGATACCGGAGTCGCACGAGCTGGTCGGATGGGGTGAGCCCTTCCTCAAGCGCCTCAAGCAACGGGATGGCATCCCTTGGCTGGCCCTGCTCGATCAGCCGGCGCGCCTCCAGCAGGTCGAATTGGGGCGCCGCGGGAGATGGATTACCTCCGAGGAGATCCGAGGGCTGGACCCCCAGGCGGCCGGCGATGTGCTCGAGCGCTTTCATCGACGCGCGCGTGCGTCCGGATTCGAGCATCGAGATGTACGCCTTGGTGTATTGGGGCTCGGCGAGCTGGGCCTGGGTAAGACTTCGGGCGGTCCGGAGGGACCGGATGCGCGCGCCCACATCGGCGGTCATCGCGGAGCGGATGGCGTTGCCGATTGCCACGGAGGGCCACTTTACGCACCCTTCAACGGGCGGTCAAACGCCCCTGAACCCGGCCCGAGCGGACCGCGTGCGGGGCGGTGCCGGTCGGGGTCTGGGCGAGCTCAGATGCCCGCTCACGGTCTCCGGCGTGCGCCGGACGTCAGGTCGCGACGATGCGCTCCAGTCAGGTCCGCGTATCGCTAGCAGAGGCCGGGGCCGGTTCCGGGGTCGCAGGCTGAGACTGGGCCGGCCAGAGGCGCGCTCAGGGTCAGGGCCATCGCGAGGACGAAGACGATCCGTGCGACGAAATGAAACGACATTGGTGGGTCCTCCCACCCCACCGGCGAATTGCTGAGCCCCCGCGGCAACTATCGGACGCCGGGGCCGAAAGGTAAAGCGGTGCTGGCCCTTACCGGGCGGGACGGAGGACGACCAGCCGGAGCTGGTGCGCGGCGCCGCTCGCGGCGGCCGCAAGGAGCAACGACGCGGGGCCGATGAGCCCGGGCATCGAAAGGAGTGCCGGGTGGAGCCCGTCGGTGAACGCGAGAATGGACGCCCCGGCCAGCGCGCCGCCGGACAGCGCGATCGATGCCGGTGAGAGCACGAGCGGGGCCGCGCGGCCATCGACGAGCTGCTCGATGCGCGCCTCGGTCGCCGAGAGCGACCCGACGGGCACGAGCAGCCCGAGGTCCACGTCGTCGGCATCCGGCAGCACCTTGAAGAGCGCGGACGCGAGCTCGCGCACGCCGCCCATCGCGCGGACCGCGGCCTGATCCGCCGCGATCTCCTTCTGCACCGTGTAGTACTCGACGAGCTCCTCGACGACCGGCACGACGTACAAACCGGCCGCGAAGTACCGCGCGACCACGAGCCGCAGCGGGTCTCGCTGGTGGAGGTGATAGCGCTCGTGCAGGAGCACCGCGCGGAGCTCGTCGTCGTCGAGCCGCTTGATGAGCCCCGTCGAGAGGCAGATGCGCGGCCGGCGGAACCAGTAGCAGAACGAGAACGGCCGTACGTCCCGCACAACGTCGATGCGCCCGGTGAGGTCGAGCGACGCCGCGAGATCGCCGACCCGGCGGGACAGCGTGACCCGGCGTGACAGCAGCGTGCGGATGAGCGAGAGCGTCGCCAGCAGCTGCCGGAACAGCGACGTGAGCCCGAGGCTTACCCCGAACGTCGCGAGGATGAGCACGAGCACCGCGACGACGCTGGCGGTGTCCGCCTCGCCACCGCTCACGAGCGCGAAGCCGCGCGGCAGCAGCGTGGCGACGAGCGCGATGAGGACGACGCTGGATCCCAGCGCGAGGAGCACGAGGACGCCGAATGCGCGGTCCGCGGTCCTCATGCCTTCGGCTCCTTCCCGGCGATCCGCCGGAGCGCGGCCCGGTGTCCGGCATCGACCGAGTCGAGCTCGGCCGTGAACTGGGCGAGCGCCACGTCGCCGAATTCGTCGACGAGGCCACGGACGAGGTCGCGCGACAGCCGGGCGCGGTGCTCGTCACGGGTGAACGCCGGCCGGTACACGTACGTCTTGCCGTCGCGGTCGCGCACGAGCAGCCCCTTCGCGTGGAGCCGGGTCATGATCGTCATGACGGTCGTGTACGCGAGGGACCGGTTCTTCGCGAGATCGTCGACGACGTCACGCACGGTCGCCTGGCGCCGCTTCCACAGCCGGTCCATGACGGCGGTCTCGAGGGGCCCGAGAAAGGCGTTCGGACCGCCACGCCTGGCGCGCTTGAGTCGCCGGACGTCGTCGCTCACGGTCGTGATCATCCCACCTTTCGATGCTGATCGCGGCGCCGTTTGAGCAGTCGCGGATGGCGCTCGGCGAGGAGCTCGCGGCCGTGCGCGAGTGCGACGTGGAGCGCGACCACCAGGTGTCCATCGCGCGGCGCGTAGACCGGTCCGCGCCCGTCGTCGCGCCGCTCGACCAGACCGGCAAGGGCCATCGCGGCGAGCTCGCGCTCGGCGTACGGCTGGTCGACGCCGGACCAGATCGCGGCCCGCTGGGGCGTGTCCTCGCCCACCGAGAGCGCGTGGAGGAGCTTCAGCCGGCTCGGTTCGGCGACGACCCGAAGGAGCCGCGTGGCGCGCTCATACGCGTCATCGTCCGAGCGCTCGAGGAGCGTCGGGTCGCTGTTGAAGAGGTTGAGCTCCCAGTCGATCACGCCCTTACTACCCGCCGGTAATACTACCTCGACGTAGTACGCGGGCGGACGCCCCGGGGACGCCTCGGTATTGTCGAGGGGTGAGGGCGTTGGGGCTCGCGATGGCGGCCCTCCTGCTGGTGACCTGCGCGGCGCCGAAGCTCGTCGGCACCGAGATCACCCCGACCGCCGCGCCGGACTTCACGCTCACCGACGGGATCAGCGGCACGCCGATCACGCTGTCGGCGCAGCAGGGCCGGGTCGTCGTGCTGTCGTTCCTGTACACGCATTGCCCCGACGTGTGCCCACTCACCGCGGAGCAATTCCGTCAGGCCCAACAGAAGCTGAGCGCGGACGAGCGGAACGCCACGCTCTTCGTCGCCGTGTCCGTGGATCCGCGGCAGGACACCCCCGAGGCGGTGCAGGCCTTCGCGCGCGATCACTCGCTGTCGAAGAACTTCGTGTTCCTGGTCGGCGGCGCGACGCAGCTCCAGGCGGTGTGGTCGGCGTACGGCATCCGCATCGAGACCGATCCGGCCGTCACGAGCGTCGGCCACAGCGACGCGATCTATCTGCTCGACAAGAAGGGCCGCACCCGCATCCTCACCCACTCCGACGTCACGGCGGACGACCTCGCGGGAGACCTGAAGCTCCTGAACGCCGAGCGCTAGTCCCGCGCTAGCCTCGGGCGGTGGTCGCGCGGGTGACGTGGCAGCAGGCTCTCGCCTGGCGGATGCGCCGGCAGCTCCTCGAACCGGTCGGCGACCGGCCCGCGGTGGAGGTCGTCCGCCGGCTGTGCGGCGTCCAGGCGCAGGTCGCCTCGTCGGCCGACCTCTGCGTGCGCGTCCGGAGCCGGACCGCGAAGGCCGGCGACGTCGCGCGCGCGCTGCGCGAGGGCCGGGTCATCAAGACGTGGGCGATGCGCGGCACGCTCCACCTGCTGACGCCCGAGGACGCCGGGGCCTTCCTCTCGCTGATGGCCGCGGGCCGGATGTGGGAGCGGCCGAGCTGGCAGCGCTGGTTCGGCATCACCCCCCGACAGCTCGAAGACCTTCGCGGCGTGGTCCGCGAGGCGCTCGACGGGAAGGTCCTCACCCGCGAGGAGCTCGTCGCCGCGGTGATCGCGCAGCGCGGCTTCGGTCACGTCGGCGAAGCGCTCCGTTCCGGCTGGGGCAGCCTCCTGAAGCCGCTCGCGTGGCAGGGCGATCTCTGCTTCGGCCCCAGCCAGGGAGCCCGCGTGACCTTCACGCGTCCCGAGGATGCCAGCTCCCGCTGGGCCGGCGTGCCCGAACCGGACGAGGCGGCGCCGATCGCGATGGCGGGCTACCTGCGGGCGTACGGCCCCGCGACGGTCCAGGGGTTCACGAATTGGCTCGCCCGCGGATGGACGGGCAAGCAGCGGCTCCGGCGCTGGTTCGACGAGCTCCGCCCGCGCCTCGCGGAGGTGGAGGTCGGCGGCGAGCGCCGGTACGTCCTGGCGGAGGATCTCGACGAGCTGACCGCGACCAAGCCAACGCGGGCGGTCCGCCTCGTGCCGGGGTTCGATCAGTTCGTGCTGGGACCGGGGACCGACGACAGCCATGTCGTGCCCGCGCACCGGCGGCGCGCGGTCAGCAAGCAGAGCGGCTGGATCTCGCCCGTCGTGCTCGCGGGCGGCGTCGTCCACGGGACCTGGGCGCTCGGGGCCAACGGGGTCGCCGTCGCGTGGTTCAAGGAAGCCGGCCCGGTCCCGCGAACGCGGTTGCAGGGTGAGGTCGAGCGGCTCGGCACGATCCTCGATCGTGACCTCCGGCTCGAGGTCAGCCTCGCGTAGCGGGAGCTACCCCACGATGTAGATCGTCGTGAAGAGGCCGATCCAGACCACGTCGACGAAGTGCCAGTAGATGCTCGCGGCCTCGACCGCGAGGTGGCGATTCGCCGTGAACTGGCCGCGCAGCGCGCGGTAGAAGCAGATCGCGATGAAGACGACGCCACCGGTCACGTGCGCGCCGTGGAAGCCGGTCAGGGTGAAGAAGACGCCGGCGAAGATGCCGTCCCTGGGGAGGAACCCGAGGCGCGTGTACTCGTACGCCTGGCCGGCAAGGAAGGTCGCGCCGAGGATGAGGGTCGGGATCAGCCAGCGGATGAGGCCGCGGCGGTCGCCCTTCCTGATCGCGTTCACGGCGAGCTGCATGGTGACGCTCGAGGTGACGAGCTCGATCGTGTTGATGAGCGGGAGGCCCTGCCACGACGGCTTCTCGCCGAAGACGGGCTCCCACGCCGGGATCTTGCCGCGCAGGAAGAAGTAGGTCGTGAAGAGGGCGGCGAAGAACATGAGCTCGCTGCCGACGAACATGATGATCGCCCACATCCCGCTGTTGAACCGCGTGGGCTGCACGTCATAGCCCGAGTCGTTGGCCTGGAGGCGATCGACGGCGGGCGTGCCCCGGCGGCCGCGGACGACGGTGCGATCAGCCACTAGTGATGGGCCCCGTGGCCGCCGTCGTCGGAGGCCTGGGTGTAGGCCCGCGCGTCGTCGATGAGCCACGTGGCCAGCCCGACGAGCAGGAGCACGAGGCCGATCCCGACGAGGATCACGCTCCAGAGGATGCCGAACGAGATGAAGGTGACGCCGATCCCGATGATCACCGGCGAGAGGCTGGGCGGCGGCATGTGGATCGGCTGATCGTGACCGGACATCTCGGCGAAACTCTAGGCCATCGATTGGCGGCCGTCGAAATGCTGTCCTAGTGTTGTCGACGCATGCCGTGGCCGAACGACCCGCAGGGACCCCTGTCCCGCTCGATGGCCGACCTGTATTGGGTGATGTTCGGCGCGGCCGTCGTCGTGCTCGCGATCGTCGTGGGCGCGCTCGTCGTGGCCGGCATCCGGTTCCGCGAGCGGCCGGGCCACCGGGCCCGCCAGTACCACGGCAACAACGTCCTCGAGCTCATCTGGACCGTCGTGCCGACGCTGATGGTCATCGCGTTCAGCGTGCTGTCGTTCCAGCGGCTCGTGATGGTGAACGACGTCGACAGCGGCACGGCGATGACGATCAAGGCCGAGGGCAAACAGTGGGTCTGGAACTTCCAGTACCCGAATGACCCGAAGTTCCGGCTGAGCAACGGCGAATACCTGACCTCGGCCGAGGAGATCCACATCCCGGTCGGGCAGAAGGTGAAGATCGAGCTCAGCGCCACGGACGTCATCCATTCGTTCTACGTGCCCCTGCTCGGCGGCCACAAGGACGCGGTCCCCGGGCGTTCCACGGCCCTGTGGATCCAGGCCGACCGGCCCGGCACCTACCCCGGTCAGTGCAGCGAGTTCTGCGGCACCGGACACGCCGACATGCTCATCACCGTCGTGGCCCAGAATCCCGCCGACTACGCGGCCTGGCAGGACGCGGCCGTGAAGCAGGCGAACCTGTTCAACGACCCCGCGGTCGCCCAAGGCAAGCAGCTGTTCACCTCGCTCGCCTGCGCCGGCTGCCACACCGTCCAGGGTCTGACCGGCGGCAAGGTCGGGCCCGAGCTGACGCACATCATGTCGCAGAAGACACCCCTTGGGGGCGTCGCCGGACTCGACGTGAACGAGGCGAACCTCATCCGGTGGATCGGGAACGCCCCGTCGCTGAAGCCCGGCACGGTCATGCCGGTGTTCAGCAACAAGGCCGGTGGTCAGCTCGACGACGCGACGATCCTCGCGATCGTCAAGTTCCTCGAAACCCTCAAATAGCGAGCGACCTCGCACTTCCGCTCCTGGCGCTCACTCTCGCCGGCGTGCTCGCGCGTCCGGGTGGGATCCGCGAATGGGTCATCGCCATCGGCGGTGCGCTCGCCGTCCTCCTCGTCGGCAGCATCGGTCCGGCCGACGCCGCGGTCGCCGTCTGGCGGCAGTGGGACGTGTTCCTGTTCCTGCTCGGCCTGATGGGCATCGCGGCCATCGTCGAGCAGAGCGGCGTGGTCGAGCACCTCGCGACGTTCGCCGAACGCCGCTCGCACGGGCGCCGCGACGTGCTCCTCGTCCTGGTCAGCGCCGCCGCCGTGCTCGTGACGGCGACCTTGTCCAACGACGCGACGGTGCTCATCCTCACGCCGCTCGTGATCGCGATGTGCGCCCACCTGCGGGTGCCGGTGCTCCCGTACGCGCTCGCCTGCGCGCTGCTCGCGAACACCGCGTCGCTGCTGCTGCCGGTGGCCAACCCCGCCAACATCCTCGTGCTGCACGAGACGCCGCTCCGGCTCGGCCCGTTCGTGCGCACCCTTTTCCTGCCGGGGGTGCTCGCGATCGTGGGCACGGTCGGCGGCCTGGCGCTCGTCTACCGCCGAGAGCTGCGCGGAGGGATCGCCGCCGCTGACGCGCCACCGGCAGACCCGGACGCGCTCCCCGTCACCATCGGCGTCGCCGTGATCGTCGCCGGGTACCTCGTCGCGCTCGCCGAAGGCTGGCCCGTCGGCATCATCGCCGTAGCCGGCGCGGCCGGCCTCTTCGCGCTTCGCGCATCGCGCGGGCGGCTGAACGGCCGGCGCTACGTGGCGGAGATCGAGTGGGCCATCTTCCCGTTCCTCGCCGGGCTGCTGGTCCTCGTGGCGGCCGCCGAGCGAGGTGGCCTCGCGGAGATCGTGCAGCGGATCCTGACGCAGGCCGATGCCGCCGGAGCGGTGGGGCTGGCCGGCCTGAGCGCCTTCACCGGCCTCGCGGCGAACGCGATGAACAACCTGCCGCTCGCGGTCGTCATGGGAAGCGGCCTTCGACACGGCGCCGATGTCGCGCGTCAGACGGTTGGCGCCGTGCTCATCGGGGTCGATCTCGGGCCGAACTTCACGACGGTCGGGTCACTCGCGACGATGCTGTGGCTGCTGATCCTGCGCCGCCGGGGCGTCGGTATCGGCTCCCTGGAGTACGTGCGGAGGGCCTGGCTGCCGTCGTCGCTCGGCCTGGGCCTGGCGATCCTCGGACTCGCGGTGTCCCGCTAGATCACTGGACCACGAGCGCGGCCCGCATCCCCAGCTGGTAGTGCCCCGCGATATTGCAGATGAGCACGTACTTCCCCGGTACCAGGTCGAGCACCAGCTTGCGCGAGGCTCCGCCGCCGATGTTCAGCAGCTCCCCGACCTTCCCGTCGTCCCTGGCCTTCGCGGTCGCGCCATCCAGCGGCAGCTGATCCGGAGCGAGGTCGGTCTTGATGACCACCAGCTCGTGGGCCATCGCCGCGTGGTTACGGATGCCGAAGACGACACGGCCCGCGGCGACGGTCGGATGGTCCGTGACGATCCTGTAGTCGCTGAGGTCCGCGTAGAGCGTCGGCACGTCGCCCGTGTCGCTCGGTGCCGCGGCGCCGCCGCACGCGGAGGCCACGATCGCGATGGTCGCTAGGGCCGCGGCAACGGTCCACCTGTTCCGGAGCAGCCCGCGCTCGGGTCCACGCCGAGCGCGATCACCCATACCCATTCCACGATTCACCTCTCTCGAGATTCCCGCAGGCGCTGCGCCTGCTCTTCCGACTGTAGCCACAGAAAGAACGAGAAGCTCGCGGCCGCGAGGAAGATGAGATCGCCGGGGACCCACATGATCGCGCCACCGAGCCGCTGATCGGTCGCGGGATCGAGGCCGTACGCCGCGGTCGTCGTGAGGTAGTGGGTGTAGAAGGGCCGGTCGGAGAAGGCCAGCAGGCCGCCGAGGATGGTGTTCTGTGCCGCACCGACCAGCAGAAGGAACGGGATCCGCGC
>JAXDLF010000204.1:0-3136 GCA_034666765.1 Chloroflexota bacterium | reverse complement strand
CGCGTCCACCAGGATCAGGTGCTTGAGCCCCGCGAGCTGGACCGACGCGAGCTCTGCGAGGTACGCCACACGCTCGATCGCGGGAAGGCCCGCGCCACGCTCGAAGCGGGTCGGGAAGACCTCGGCGAGGAGCTGTGCACCCGTCGCCGCGGCGATCCGGCCGGCCGCCATCAGGCCCGGCTCGCGCAACGCGCGGCCGCCGAGCAGGATCGCTGCCTTCCCGCGGCCGCGCAGCGCCCGCGCCGCCTCCTCGACGGTCTCTGCGGACGCGGGCGGCGGGACGGCGAGCTCGGGCGGGGGGGCCGGCTCGGCCCCGTCGGACCAGGACACGTCGGCCGGCAGGATCAGCGTCGCGACCTGACCCGGGGGGCCGTGGGCCGCGGCGATCGCCTCGGCCGCGTCGCGGGTCAGCTCCGGCGTGCTCTGAGAGGTGCGGACCCAGGTCGAGACGTTGCGCGCGACGGTCTCGATGTCCGACTGGAGCTGGACGTCGTACTTGGTGTGGTAGGTCGCGTGATCGCCGACGATGTTGACGACCGGGACCTTCCCCTTGCGCGCGTTGTGGAGGTTGGCGAGGCCGTTGCCGAGGCCCGAGCCGAGGTGCAGCAGCGTGGCCGCCGGCCGGTCCGACATCCGCGCGTACCCATCCGCCGCCCCGGTCGCGACCCCCTCGAACAGAGCGAGGACCGCGCGCATCTCCGGAACGGAGTCGAGCGACGCCACGAAGTGCATCTCCGACGTCCCGGGGTTCGTGAAGCACGTGTCCACGCCGGCGTCGACCAGCGTGCGTAGCAGTGCCTGCGCTCCGATCGGCAACTTCAGCTCCTTCCTACCGGGACCTGCGGCTCACAGGGCCGCCCTCGTAAAGCGCCGACGAGTCGAGCTCGGCGATCGACGTATTCCCGGTGAGCGCGAGCGCGGTGTCGATGTCGGCCCTCATGACCTCGAGCATGTGGCGCACGCCGGCCTCGCCGCGGGCGGCGACCGCCCACGCCCAGGGGCGCCCGACGAGCACTGCCCGCGCACCCATGGCCACCATCTTCACGACGTCGAGCCCCGTGCGGACGCCGCCGTCGGCGAGGACCTCGACCTGGTCGCCCACCGCGTCGACCACGTCGGGAAGCGCCCGGGCGGTGGAAGGCACGGAGTCGAGCTGACGGCCGCCGTGGTTCGAGACGACGATGCCGTCGACTCCGAGGTCCGCCGCGCGCCGGGCGTCCTCGGGATCGAGCACCCCTTTCACCACCAGCCGCGCGGGCCAGCGCTCGCGCACCCAGGCGATGTCATCCCAGGTCACGCTGGGGTCGAACTGCCCGTCCACCCACTCCTTGAACGCCTCCGGCGTGCGTGCGTTCGGGACAGCCTTCTCGAGGTTGCCGAAGGTCAGCGGCTTGCCGCCGAGCGCAACGCGCCTGATCCAGCCGGGATGTGACGCAATGTCGAGCCCGCGACGGAGCTTGGCCAGCGTGCCGGGCTGCCCGATCACCGCGTTACGCGTGTCACGGTGACGCGCGCCCACGACGGCGAGGTCGATGGTGAGGACGAGGACGGGCGACCTCACCGCCTGCGCGCGCGCCATCAGATCCTCCGCGTAGCCGCGGTCGCGCATCACGTAGAGCTGAAACCACGGTGGTGTGCTCGTCGCCTTCGCCACCTCCTCGATGCCGCAGATCGAGACGGTCGACTCGACGAACGGCACTCCGGCGGCCTCGGCCGCGCGCGCCGCCTGCACCTCGGCACGCGGCGCCATCATCCCCGCGAGCCCGACGGGCGCAAGCGCCACCGGAAGCGCGAGTCGCTGCCCGAGCACCTCCACGGCCTGCTCGCGAACGCTCACGTCGCGCATCACGACCTGACGCAGGAGCACGCCCTCGAGGTCGGACACGTTGGCTCGCATCGTGGTCTCCTCATAGGCGCCGCCGTCGACGTAGTCGAAGAGCTGCCGGGGCAGCCGGCGTCGCGCCAGCTCCCGGTAGTCGGACGCCGACGCGGGGGCGACGCCAAGCGGGCGGTCACGGGAGTAGCGCATCGGCGGGCAGTCTTTCACGGCCGGCCCTGACGGCGCGCGGCTTGACGCCGGGCTGGTTAGAGCGTTTCGGCGGTGGGGTCGATCACGGTCGTGCCGCCGTCGACCATCACGGTTGCGCCGGTCACGTAGGCGGCCTTCGGCGAGGCGAGGAAGGCGATCACGTCGGCGATCTCCTCCGGCTCCGCGGGACGGCCGAGCGGGTGCTGGCGGTGCACCAGCGCGTACGCGCCCTCCCTGTCCGTCCCATGCGCTCCCGCCACCTTGTCCATGTCGTCGTCGCCCATCGGCGTGCGCACCCAGCCCGGGCAGACCGCGTTCGCGCGCACGCCCTGGCGCCCGTAGTCGTGCGCGACGCACTTCGCGAGCATGATCAACCCGGCCTTCGACACGCAGTAGGAGGTCCAGCCGGGCCCGGCGAGGACGCCGTTGACCGAGGCGACGTTCACGACGTTGCCGCGACGCTCGATCAGGTGCGGCAGTGCGAGCTGCGTCGTGATGAACGAGCCGGTCAGGTTGATGCGAAGCGTCTCCTCCCAACCCTCGAGCGACTCGCCGAGGATCGCGCCGCTGTCGCCCACGCCGGCGTTGTTCACGAGCACGTCGATGCCGCCGAAGCGCTCGACCGCAGCGCCGATCGCGGCGGCGGCCTGCTCCGCCGATGTCACGTCAGCGGCGGCTGCCATCGCGTCCGCGCCGAGCTCGGCGGCCAGTTCCTCCAACGGCCCCGAACGACGGCCCACGAGGGCGACCGCGTACCCATCCCGGGCGAGGGCGCGCGCGGTGGCGCGGCCGATGCCGGTCGCAGCCCCGGTCACGACGGCGCAGGGCCGGTGGGCATCCACGCGGCTAGTCAATCACAGCCTCGCGGCCGCCTACTTCTTCTTCCCGCGGACGGTCGCGTGCTCGCTGCTCGTGACGGTCTTCCCGCCGCCGGACGGCCGGAACGTGACCGTCAGCGTGACGCGCAGGCGCTTCCCGTTGTGCAGGCTCTTCAGCGTCGTGCGGCTGGGCTTGATCTTCAAAGCGACGGTGCCCGCTGCGCGCGCGCGGACGCTGCCGGTGCCGTAGACCGTCGACACGCACTTCCCGTGGCGGAGCACGAAGTGC
>JAXDLF010000203.1:0-4624 GCA_034666765.1 Chloroflexota bacterium | reverse complement strand
TGCCATCCGGAAGGAACGGCATGTCCTCGACCGGGAGGATCTTCGCGATGACGCCCTTGTTGCCGTGGCGGCCGGCCATCTTGTCGCCGACGCTGATCTTGCGCTTCTGCGCGACGGCGATGCGGATGAGCTTGTTCACGCCCGGCAGGAGCTCGTCGTTGTTCTCGCGGGAGAAGATCGCGACGTCGACCACCTTGCCGTGCTCGCCCGAGGGGAGCCGGAGCGAGGTGTCCTTCACTTCGCGGGCCTTCTCGCCGAAGATCGCGCGGAGCAGGCGCTCCTCGGCCGTGAGCTCGGTCTCGCCCTTCGGCGTGATCTTGCCCACGAGGATGTCCTGGGGACCGACCTCGGCGCCGATGTACACGATGCCGTTCTCGTCGAGGTCGGCGAGGGCCTCCTCACCGACGTTCGGGATGTCACGGGTGATCTCTTCCGGGCCGAGCTTCGTGTCGCGCGCCTCGGCCTCGTACTTCTCGACGTGGATCGAGGTGAACTTGTCGTCCTGGACGATCCGCTCGGAGAGGATGATCGCGTCCTCGTAGTTACCGCCCTCCCAGGGCATGAACGCGACGAGGATGTTCTGGCCGAGCGCGAGCTCGCCCTTGTCGGTCGAGTAGGAGTCGGCGATGACCGAGTCGGCCGTCACGCGCTCGCCGACCGACACGATCGGGCGCTGGTTGTAGCAGGTGCCCTGGTTCGTGCGGACGAACTTCTGGAGCTTGTAGCGGTACGCGTCGCCCTCGTCCTCTTCGACCCAGATCTCCGTCGCGGAGACCGAGCGGACGGTGCCCGCGGCGCGGGCGACCACGACCTGCCCGGAGTCCTTCGCCGCGCGGTACTCGATCCCGGTGCCGATGATCGGCGACTCGGGACGGATGACCGGGACGGCCTGGCGCTGCATGTTCGAGCCCATGAGGGCGCGGTTCGCGTCGTCGTGCTCGAGGAACGGGATGAGCGCCGCCGACACGGACACGATCTGCTTCGGCGAGACGTCCATGAACTCGGCCAGGTCCGGCGTCGACTCGTGGTACTCCGCACCGCGGTGGACCTGGACGCGCTCGTCGAGGAAGTAGCCATTGGGGTCGAGGCTCGCGTTCGCCTGGACGACCGTCGCGAGCTCCTGCTCGTCGGCGGTGAGGTAGACGATCTCGTCGGAGACGCGCGGCTTGCCGGCGTCGTCCTTCACGATGCGCCGGTACGGCGACTCGATGAAGCCGTAGGGGTTCACCCGGCCGTACGTCGCGAGCGAGCCGATGAGGCCGATGTTCGGTCCTTCCGGCGTCTCGATCGGGCAGATGCGGCCGTAGTGGCTGAAGTGCACGTCACGGACGTCGAAGCCGGCGCGCTCACGCGACAGGCCGCCCGGGCCGAGGGCCGAGAGCCGGCGCTTGTGGGTGAGCTCGTCGAGCGGGTTGGTCTGCTGCATGAACTGCGAGAGCTGCGAACCGCCGAAGAACTCCTTGATCGCGGCGACGACCGGCCGGATGTTGATGAGCTCCTTCGGGGTCGCCTTCTCCGGCTCGACGATGGACATCCGCTCGCGGACCACGCGCTCCATGCGCAGCAGCCCGACGCGGAACTGGCCCTGGATGAGCTCGCCGACCGCGCGCACCCGGCGGTTGCCGAGGTGGTCGATGTCGTCGGCCTTCCCGAGGCCGCGGTTCAGCTCGATGATCCGGGCGACGATCTTCACCAGGTCGTCGTTCGTGAGGGTGCGGGTCTCCATCGGCAGGTCGAGGCCGAGCTTGCGGTTCAGCTTGTAGCGTCCGACCTTCGCGAGGTCGTAGCGCCGGAAGTTGAAGAACAGCGCGTTCACCAGGTTGCGGGCGTTGTCGATCGTGGGCGGGTCACCCGGGCGCAGGCGCTTGTAGACCTCGACGAGGCCCTCGTTCGTGTTCTGGGTGGGGTCCTTGTCCAGGGTCGACGCGATGTACTGGTGCTCGGGGTCGAGGTCGATGCTCGAGAAGAGCGCCTTCACCTCTTCGCTCGTCGAGTACCCGATCGCGCGCAGCAGCGTGGTCACCGGCAGCTTGCGCTTCCGGTCGACCTTCACCGAGATGACGTCCTTGTTCGACGTCTCGAACTCGAGCCACGCGCCGCGGTTCGGGATGAGCTTGCCGTAGTAGAGCTGGCGACCGGTCGTCGGGTCGTCGACGGCGGTGAAGTACACGCCGGGCGAACGCACGAGCTGCGAGACGACGACCCGCTCGGCGCCGTTGATCACGAACGTGCCCTTGTCGGTCATCCACGGGAAGTCCCCGAGGAACACGTCCTGCTCGGAGACCTCACCGGTCTCCTTGTTCACGAGCTCGACGCGGGCCCACAGCGGCTTGCTGAAGGTGAGGTCGCGCGTGCGGCACTCCTCTTCCGAGTACTTGGGCTCGCGGAACTCGCTCCCGAGAAAGCGCAGGTCGAGGTTCTTGCCGGTGAAGTCCTGGATCGGCGAGATCTCTTTGAACAGCTCGCCCAGCCCCTCTTCGCAGAACCATTTGAACGAGTCGATCTGCGTCTGGATGAGATTGGGAAGCGGCAGGACCTCGGGGAGCGACGCGTAGTTGCGGCGCTCGCGCTCGATCGGGGACGCGGCAGGGCGGTCGAGGGTCAGTGACATACGGGGCCCTCCTCAGAGCTAATGGCGCGTGGGCGTGCGGAAAGGCAGTGGATAGACGGATGGCAAGGAGGTCATCGTAGAACGGCAGAGCCGGTCGGTCAACTGGGAACGGTGAAGTTTCAGCCTGCGCCGGGTCGGTGTCAAGGGGTCAATCCGGCGGAAATCCACAAATGTGGGCCCGAAAGCGGCGAAACAGCGCCGACGGCCCGGCTAGGGTGGGCGGCGATGGCCGGGTTCGACGCCCTGCGGTTCGAAGCCCTCGGCGGCCGCTGCGAGCTCTACGCCGTCCGACCGGCCGACCTGGCAAGCGTGCGGCTCTGGCTCGATGGGATGCACGACCGGCTGACCCGCTTCGCGCCCGGCAGCGAGCTGTCGCGCTTCAACGCCTCGGCCGGCCGGTGGGTCGACCTGAGCCCGGAGCTGGAGGCGCTGCTGCGCGAGGCCCTCGCGGCCCACGAGACGAGCGGCGGGTTGGTCCATGTCGGCATCCTCCCGGCGCTGCTCGCGGCCGGCTACACCCGCGACTTCGCGGCGGGGCAGTCCGCGCCGACGGGCCAGGTGATCATCGCTCCCCCACTGCCGGAGATGCTCGCGATATCGCCCGGCCGCGCGCGGCTGCTGCCAGGGACCGCCGTGGACCTCGGCGGGATCGCGAAGGGCTGGCTCGCGGATCGCGCCGTGGAGCGCATCGGCCCGAACGGGCTCGCGAACCTCGCCGGCGATCTTCGAGCCCGCGGACCCGGGCCGGAGGGCGATGGCTGGCCCGTCGGCTTCGGGTCGGCGACCGTCCTGTTGAAGGACACCGGGGCCGCGACGAGCGGCACCGGGGGGCGCCGCTGGGGCGAGCGCCTGCACCATCTCATCGATCCGCGCACCGGCCTACCCGCGGAGACGGACCTGACCGAGGTCTCCGTTCTCGCGCGCACCGGGGCCGAGGCCGAGGTGCTCGCGAAGACCGCGCTGCTGCTCGGGCGGGACGCCGGCGCGCGATTCCTCGACGAGCGCTCGCTGGGGTCATATCTGGTCTAGGTGACGGGCTGTGCGCTCCGGACGTCCAGAAAACCAAGACCGGGACCCCGCCCGTAGCGTGGTCCCGGTCCGGCACCTTTCGCGATCCCGCCGAGGCGGTCCCGCGGGGGAAACTCTAGCGCCCCGCACGCAGCACACAGGCAGGCGTCGCCCGCCGATACCGAAGCTGGATGCGGATGCGCAGGAAAAGGCCTGAAACCAGGCCTTTTCCTATTTCATCTCGGTCGTCGCGCCGGCGTCCTCGAGCTTCTTCTTGATCGCCTCGGCCTCGTCCTTGCCGACGTTCTCCTTGACCGCCTTCGGTGCGCCGTCGACCAGGTCCTTGGCTTCCTTGAGGCCGAGCCCGGTGATCTCGCGGACGGTCTTGATGACGTTGATCTTCGAGGCCCCGGCCTCCTTCAGGATGACGGTGAACTCGGTCTTCTCCTCGGGGGCCTCGGCTGCGGCCCCGCCGCCCGCCGCGCCACCTGCCGCGGCGACCGCGACCGGAGCCGCGGAGACACCCCAGCGCTCCTGGAGGTACTTGCCGAACTGCGCGATCTCGAGGATCGAGAGGCCCTCGATCTCCTTGACCAGCTTGTCGAACTTCTCGGTGTCGGTGTCAACTGCCATGTGTGTTTTCCCTTCTTATGCGGCTTGCTGTGATTTCGCGTTCACCACTCGGATCAGCTGTGCAAGAGGTGCCTGCAGTACCGCGACGGTCTGCGAGAGCGGCGCCTGCAGGCTGCCCACGAGGATGGCCTGGAGCTGCAGCTTGGACGGAAGCTTCGCCAGGGCCTGCACGTCCTCCGCGCTCATCGCGCGTCCGCCGAGGAACCCGCCGACGAGCTTCAGGGTCTTGAACGTCCTGGTCTCGTCGATCAATCCCCGTGCGAGATCGACCTCGTCGCTCGTCCCGAGCGCCACCGCGGTCGGTGCGGTGAGGAGCGTGCGGAGCGCGGCGCGTCCGCTGCCCTCGGCCGCGCGGTTGAACAGGCTGTTCTT
>JAXDLF010000202.1:0-4946 GCA_034666765.1 Chloroflexota bacterium | reverse complement strand
CGGATACACGATGAACGCGAGCACCAGGGCGATGGCAGCAAGCAGCGCGAGCAGGAGAACCGGCACGCGCCGCAGGCTGCGCATCGTTCTAGTTCGTTGCGGAGACTAGGAGCGGCCCACCGTCTGCTGCCACTTGGTCAGGATGCGGGTCTTGTTGTCGGTGGCCCACTGCCGGTCGTAGTTCACGAGGGACACGGACGCCAGGGTCGGCGCACCGGGTGCCGGTGCGACGGACGCGATCGTCGAGCCGCGGTTGCTGAGCTTGACGTTGAGCGCACCCGCCTCGGGCGTGAGCACCCAGTCGACGAACGCCTTCGCGAGCGGCAGGTTCTTGGCGCCCTTCACGATCGACACGGCCCCGACCTCGAAGCCGGTGTTCGCGGGAACGGCGAGCGAGACGCCGGGGTTCTTGCCCTTCTCGGTGAGGATGTCGTGGGCCCAGTTCGGGCACCCGACGTACTGGCCCTGCGACACGGCGCCGATCGCGCCGGGCGAGGTGCCGATGTAGTCGGCGATGTTGGCGTGGAGCGACTTCATGAACGCCATCGCTCTGTCCTCGTCCTTGTTGAACCGGAAGATCTGCGTGGCGATGAAGATGTAGCCGCCGCCGGTCTTCACCGGGTCCGGCAGGATGAGCTTGCCCTTCCACGAGGCGTCGAGCAGGTCGTCCCACGTCGCCGGGAGCTTCCCGCCGACTTCCTTCGTCAGACGGTCGGTGCTCGCGATGAACCCGAAGATGCCGGTGTACCAACCGGTCCAGAAGCCGGCGGCGTCCTTGAACTCGGGCTTGAGCTGCGCCGCGTTCGGTGACTCGTACTTCTCGAGCAGGCCGGCCTTGCCGAGCGGGTCGTGGAACTCGCTCGATCCGCCGATGAAGATGTCCGCCTTGGGCGAGGCCTTCTCGGCGGTGATGCGGGTCTGCAGGTCGCCGGCCGCGGCGAGCGGCAGCAGGTCGATCGTGGTGCCCGGGTACGCGGCCTTGAACGCGTCGCCGAACTGGTTGTTGGTGGTCTCGTTCAGCGCCGAGTAGACGGTGATGCTGCCGGTCGGCTTCGCCGCCGTCGGTGCGGCTGAGGTCGCACCGGCCGCGGTCGTCGCGACCGCCGAGGTGCCGGCCCCGCCACCGCAGGCGGCCAGCGCCGCCGCGGATGCCCCGAGTCCCATGACCTTCAGGAACGCGCGACGGTCGTAGCCCTTGGAAATGTCGTCCAACTTGATCCCTCCCATACCTCTCGCGAGACGCCGGTGAGCATAGCCCCGCATATGCTCCCGCCGATGCTCGACGTCGCGATCGTGATCGCGCTCGCCGCAGGGGCGTTTGCGGGCTGGCGCAAGGGGTTCATCGTGCCGCTCGTCGTGCAGGCCGGTGCGCTCCTGAGCCTGGCGGCGCTCTACGCCGGGCCGTTACAGGGCAGCGTGCCGTCCGGCATGGTCGGCCTCGGGCTGGGCGTCGGTGCCGTCCTGCTCGGGAGCTCGATCCTGGGCGCCATCGGCGGCCTCTTCGTCCGCCTCATCTACCACGTCGGCGTCCTGCAGCGGATGGACAAGGTGGCGGGCGTGCCGCTCGGCGCGGCGACCGCCGGGATCACCCTCTACGTCGCGCTCATCGGCACGATCGCGCTCGACGGCTGGCTCGCGCCGTTGCGCGGCGGCTTGGCGATCGGTCCGCAGCAGCTGGCCGCGGTGCAGGCCGTCGCCGCCAGCAACCCGGCGTTCTCCGCGTTCCTCGATCCGACGGTGCTGGGGCAGATGGCGACGGCCGCGGCCAAGGCAGCCATTCCGACCGAGCAGCTCGCGAAGTACGACGCGGCGCTCGGCTTCTATGAGCTGTCGGTCCGGCCCGCGCTGCTCGGCAGCAGGATCGCGCCGGCGATCGTGGCCCTCGGCGAGCATCTGCCAGTCATCGGGCAGCACGTCGCCTTCCCGACGAAGTAGGGCCGCCTACCGCTTCGGCTTCTGGTCCTTCGCGTTCTTGTTGTTGTCGCGCGACTGCTCGGTGGCGTTCCTCGCGCGCGTCGCGGCCTCTTGCGCCCGCGCCGCGGATTCCTGCGCCGCCTTCGCGGCGGCCTTGGTCTTGTCGTCCTTCTGGACCTGCGCGGGCGCCGGCGGCGTGGCCGTCGGGGCGGTCGTCTTCGGCGCGGTCGCGGTCGGAACGACGGTCGTCGGCGCGGTCGTGGTCGGTACGGTCTTCGCCGCCGCCAGCGTGGCGGGGGCGGTGGTGGTCGGCGCCGTCGTCTTCGGCGCGGACGTCGTCGGTGCGCTCGTGGTCGGCGCGCTCGTCGCCGGCCCGGCGGCCGGCACCTGGGGCGCGGCCGTCCGAGCCTGAGCCGTGGCCGGCGGCTCGACGGTCGCGGGTGCGGGCGACGATGGCTGTTCGGCGGCGGCGGGCGCGGCCTCCACGGCGACGTTCGCCGCGGCGGTCGTGGCGACGTTCGCGGCCGAGCTCGCGATGCTGTCCGCGCCGGCGTCGGCGGCCTGGGCCGCGGTCACGACCGCGGCGGACGCGGTCCGCGCGCCGCTCGTCGACGCCTCGCCGCCCAGGGCCACGTCGGCGGCGGGCGGCAGGCTCTCCTGCTGGCTGACGACCTGCGCGCGGAACTGGTCGAGGAGGGCGGCCGACGGAGCCGGCCGGATCTCCGCGAGCGTGGCCGCGGCCAGGGCGATGTGCTCGCCGTACGCGCTCACCGCCGCCTCGGCACTCGCCTCACGTCCCCGCGCTTCGAGCACCGCCGCTTCGCGGAGGCGCGAGCCGGCGATCGCGAGCTCGACGGAGACGAGCCGCTCGGGCGACCGTGCGAGCGAGACCTGGAGCTGCTCCGTCGCGATCTTCATCCCATGCAGCGGCTCGTCCGGCAGCGCATCCGCCGTCGCGAACGTCGTGCCGGCGGCCATCGAGCAGACGAGCATCACCATGCAGGCGCGCGAGGCCAGCCAGCCCGGCCGGCTGAGGAAGGCGCGCAGCGGGCCGGTTCGCTCGCCGAGATCGGTCGGGCGCACCGCGCCGGCGACGCGCGCCGAGACGGCCGGCTGGTGTGCGACCACCGCCGTCAGCGCGTGCAGCCCGGCACCGCTGCTCAGCTCGACGGCACGCTGCACCATGCGCGCGAGCTCGAGGCTCAGCGGATCGCGGCAGACCGGAGCGGTCGCGTGCTCGGTATCGGCGATGCCCTCGCAGGCCGCGTCGAACACCGGCGCCGTCGGCTGCGTGCCAGCCGCCGCGCGCGGCGGACGCGAAAGCTCCGCGATCGCGAGATGTACGCCCATCTGCCGGCTCTTCTCCCCACGTGCACCGTGACCGCGTCGACTGCGAATCCTAGGTTTCGGGACCGGCTCCAAGGGCCTTTCGGCGCTTGATCGGTCGAGACAGAGACACCCTTGAGACCGTCCCGGATCAGCTCGCCCGGGCGCCCCGATCGAGCGCGACCTCGATGCGCCGCTGGTCTTCGTCGATGAGGTCCAGGAGCGCCCCGACGACCCGCGCGTCCCACTGGGTCCCGCCGTGCTGGACCAGCTGGGCGCGCGCCTGGTGCCACGGCATTCCCTTGCGATACGGTCGATCGCTCGTCATCGCGTCGTACGCGTCGGCAACCGCGACGACGGCCGCCTCCAGTGACAGCTCGTCGCCGCGAAGCCCGCGCGGGTACCCCGCGCCGTCCGGCCGCTCGTGGTGCGCGAGGACGATGGAGGCGCCCTCCCAGAACTCGGGGATCTGCCCGAGCAGGATCGCGCCGAGCTCGCTGTGGCGGTGCATCTCCCTGGACTCCAGCGGATCGAGCGGCCCGCGCTTGAGCAGCACCTCATCGTTCGTCGCGATCTTGCCGATGTCATGGACCCGCGCCGCGAGCCGGATGAGCTCCACCTGTGACGAGTCCAGTCCCATGCGGAGCGCGAGCCGTTCCGCGATCACGGCGGTCCGCTGCGAGTGACCGCGGGTGTACGGGTCGCGCGCGTCGACGCGGTCCGCGAGCTCGAGGATCGCGCGCTGCGATCGATCACCGAGGCGTACGCGCTCCTGCAGCAATACCGACAGGCCCGCCGCCGGGACGATGAAGGCAAGGATGGCCCACGGCGTCGCCGCGGCCATGACCGCGGCGAGAACGCCGACGAGATACAGGCCGGCATGCGGGACGAGGTCGCGGCGATGAATCCGCCACCAGGTCGGGAGCGGATTGCGGCGCAGCTGCAATCCGACGGCGACGTCGACGAGGCTCGTCTCCAGCCCGTACTTGGTCACGCCGGCGGCGGCGACCGCCACGAGGTTGTCCGCGATCGCTCCCCCACCCGCGAGCCAGCCGAACATGAGCGCCGCCGCGATCGTGCCGATGGCCGCGACGGCCGCATTGAACGCGCGCAGACCCCACGGCTCGCCGGGCGACGTGCGAAGCGCGAGCAGCGTGCTCGTCCCCGCGACGACGCCGGCGAAGAACGGAGCGAGCACGAGCGCCGCGGCGAACGTGGCCACGTCCTCCGCGGTGACCTTCAGCTTCTGCGAGAGATACATCGGCCGTAGCAGGCCGACCGCGGCGACGCCGGCGAACAGGAACGCTCGCGCGATGTCGCCGAAGTCCGGTAGCTCCGCCGTCACGACGAGCATGAGCGCGCCCGCCGCCAGGACCGCGAGGACGTAGGCCCGCATCGCGGGCCGGAGCCTCCCGATGCTCATGCCGCCGGCTCACGCCGCCGGGGGAGGCCGTTCGTCATCCGATCGCTCATTAGGGGCAGCGGACCATGTTCCTAGGGACAAGTAAATGGACTGCGGACGAGCTGATACAGGGCGGCTACGGCGAGGGCCGCGCGTACCGCGATTACTCGACGGCCCTTACGTCAAACGGACTACGCGCGAGGCCTCATCCATATTCGGTCGCGGCCTGTCGTAAAAACTTGTTCACCGATCGGCGACGGTGACGACGAAGGTCGGCGTCGCGTGCCGACGACACGCCGCGCGG
>JAXDLF010000201.1:0-3466 GCA_034666765.1 Chloroflexota bacterium | reverse complement strand
GTACGCCGGCTTGTAGCCGGCGAGGATCTTCGAGGCCGCGGTGGTGGCGATGCCCTTGGTCCCGATGATGTCCTTGCAGGCCCACGGCACGCCCGTCAGGACCGGCGCGTCGGCACCCGAGCCGAGGCGCGTGTCGGCCGCCCGGGCCTGGGCCTTCGCGTGCTCCGGCTCGATGGAGAGCCAGGCGTTGAACGGATCGGACCGCGCGGCGTCGAGGAACGCGTCGGCCAGCTCGACGGCCGAGACCTCGCGAGCGCGCAGCCGCTGGGCCGTCTCGGTGATGGTGCGCGGGAGCTCACCCACCGGGTCGCTCCTCGAGGCTCGCCTGGACCCGGAAGAGATCGCCCTCGCGGTCGGGTGCCTGGGCCAGCACGACCTCGACCGGCAGACTGGGCCGGGGCTCGTCCTCCCGCATGACGTTCTCGAGCGGGAGCACCGACGCGCTCGGCGGGACGTCGGACGTATCGACGTCCTGGAGCTGCTCGATGGCCCCCAGCACGACCTGCAGCTGGCCGGTGAACCGGTCGAGTTCCTCGTCGGTCAGGGCGATGCGGGCGAGCCCGGCGACATGCTCGACGCGGCTGCGATCGATGGCCGGCATGCCCTGAGTTTACGGGCGAAAGAGCGCCATGACCCGCGGACCGAACAGCGCGACGCCCACACCGATGGACGCGATCGCCGAGAGGAGCACCGCGCCGGCCGCGATGTCCTTCGCCGCCTTGGCCTCGGGCCGCCGCTCGGGCGAGGCGAGCGAGACCGCGAGCTCCAATCCGGTGTTCAGGCCTTCCGTCATGATGACCTGGGCGATCGTCACGACCAGGATCGCCCACTCGACGGCGCTCAGGCCGGCCGCCACACCGGCCACGAGGGCCGCCAGCGCGACGAGCAGATGGATCCGGAAGCTGCGCTGCGTCCGAACGAGGTACGCGAGGCCCTCGAGGGCGTAGCCGAACGGACGCATGGAGGAAGTGTGCCGCAGCCGGTCCTGCCCGAGCGCTCGGTGGCGCGGCGCCTGAACCGCGAGCTGTTCCTGCTGCTCGGCGGGCCCGCGGCGTTGCTCATGCAGGTCGCCCACCCGCTCGTCGCCGCGGGCGTCGAGCAGCACTCCGACTTCCGGCGCGACCCGCTCGGCCGGCTGCGCCGCACCCTGAACACCACCCTCGCGGTCGTCTTCGCGGACCCCGGCGAGGCGCACGCGGCGCTGCGGCGGATCGACCGGCGGCACGGCCCGGTACGCGGCACCGCCGCCGACGGCCGGGCCTACGAGGCCCGCGATCCGGAACTCCTCCTCTGGGTGCAGGCGACCCTCGTCCTCACCTCACTCCGCCTCTACGAGGCCGTGCTCGGGCGGCTGGCGCCGGCCGACCGCGAGGCCTACTGGCAGGAGACCCGTCCGATCGCCACGGCGCTCGGGATCCCGGCGGATCGGCAGCCCGTGACGCTGGCGGACCTCGAGCGGTACGAGCGCGTCATGCTCGCGACGGCGGTGCGGCCCGACGCGACCAGCGTTCGCGTCGCCAACGATGTCCGCCACCCGCTCGGCTGGATCCCCGCGCCCTGCTACTGGCCGACCGACGCGATCGTGGCGGCGCTCGTCCCGGCCCCGCTCCACGGGCCGCTGGGGCTCCGCTACCGGCGCCGCGAGCGCGTGTTCTTCGCGCTCGTCGTCGGCACGGCGCGGATCATGCGTGCGGTCCTGCCGATGCCGCTCACCGTCGTGCCGCAGGCGCGGCGCTTCGAGGCCCGCCGTGCACGCTGATCGCCTCGCGCACGTGAAGTGGTTCACCGACCCGACGCCGCATCCGACCGACTGGTCCCTGCTCCTGACGCTCCCCGTCATGGTCGCGTTCGCGATCGCGCTCGGCGCGGCCGCGGTCGCCTACGTGATCCAGCACCGCGTTCGCGAGCCCGCGGTCATGCAGACCTTCGAGCGCTTCGCCACCATCGCGCCGACGGTCCTCGGCATCCACGTCGGCGTCGCGCTCCTCGCATCCGCCGCGCTCGGCATCCTCTTCTCGCCGAACCTGCACCCGAACGACGACCTGCTCGGCCGCGCGATCCTCGTCGTCGAGGCGATGTGCGGTCTCATGCTCCTGCTCGGGCTCGCGACGCGCGCCGCGGCGATCCTCCTCGCGCTCCTCGGGATCGTCGCGATGGTGCCGTTCAGCGTCGAGAGCATCCTCGAGAACGTCCACATCCTCGGGATCGCGATCTTCTTCTTCATCGTCGGGCGCGGCCCCTGGTCCCTCGACCGCATCCGTGGCGTGCGGCCCCCGATCGCGCACGACGAGGCGCCGACCTGGGCGCTCACGCTGCTGCGGGTGTGCCTCGGGTTCGCGATCGCGTTCGGCGCGCTCACCGAGAAGCTGCTCGATCCGGCGCTCGCGCAGGCGCTCCTCGACGAGCGCCCGTACCTGAACTTCATGCGCCCGCTCGGTGTGGGCGACCCGCAGTTCGCGTATCTCGCCGGCCTCACCGAGCTGGTGATCGGTGCGGTGATCCTGTCGGGCCAGCTGACGCGTCCCGTCATGGCCGTCGGCGCGATCCTGTTCACGCTCACCCTTCCGCTGTTCGGGTGGAGCGAGCTTCTCGGTCACCTGCCGTATTACGGGATCATGTTCGTGCTGTTCATGGCCCCGAACGCGGACTCGTGGCACGCGAAGCGGCGGCTGCGACCGGCCGCCTAGCCCGTCGCGACTACGACGCGCCCTTCGGCTGCCGCACCGGCAGGGCGAGCTGGAACGTGGATCCGAGGCCCGGTCCGACGCTCTCCGCCGACACCCGGCCCCCGTGCGCCTCGGCGAGCAGCCGGGTGACGTAGAGGCCGAGGCCGATTCCCTGGGTGCCGGTCGTCTTGGCCGTCTGGGCCTGGCCGTACTTCTGGAACATGACCGTGAGATCCGACGGGCCGAGCCCGATGCCGGTGTCCTTCACGACGACGCGCGCCTCGGCGTGGCCGCTCGAGACGGTCACCAGGATCGGAGCGCCGGCCGGCGAGTACTTCACGGCATTGCCGATGAGGTGGCTGATCATGACCCGCAGCCGGTCGGCGTCGCCTTCGATGACCACCGGCTCGGCCTGAAGGACGAGCTGCACCTGGCTCCGCCCGCTCTCGCGAGCGACATCCGTCACGAGCTCGGTGAGGTCGACCTCGGACACGTTCATCCGGAAGCGCCGCGCCTCGAGCACGTTCACGTCGAGGACGTCCTCGGCCATGCGCTGCAGCTCGCGCGCCTGATGCTCGAGCGCGATGCGCGCTTCGGTGACGATGCCGTCCGGGTCGCGCCGTGCGGCGATCGCGCCGGTCACAGAGGTGATCCGGGACGCGGTCTGGCGCAGCTTGTGGGCGACCAGGGCGAGCGAGTCTTCGCGGTGGCGATCGATCTCGGCGAGGCGGGTGCCCCGCTTGTTGTAGAGGTCGACGAGGATCGCGACCCCGATGAAGATGAACGCCCGCGACGCCGCA
>JAXDLF010000200.1:0-3042 GCA_034666765.1 Chloroflexota bacterium | reverse complement strand
CGGCGTAACGCGAGCCGCGCCGAAACGACCGTACGTACGGGCGCGCGTCCCGCGCACGAACCGGACCAGACCCGAACGACGCGCACGAAACGATGTATGGAATCGGCGCCGACGAGGACCGTCCGTTTTCCGTTCCCGTTTCGGTGCCTGGCACCCAAACGGGAATTCGGGCGCACTTCTGCGCGCTGTTTTTCCACTTCCGGCGCACTCCGCGCACGACGCGTGCGCTCCGTCCGGTCAAGCGGGGAGGTGCTCGACGGCGCACTAACTGCGCCAGACGTCGAAAACAAGCGCGCGCGAGTGCCACGGGACGACGATTCGGTGCCTGGCACCCCTACGGTCACGGTCAGACTTCGCCTGCCGGAGAAGCAACGGACACGGCGCGGAACCCGTGCTTGGCCAAGACGACGCCCACGCGCCGTGCCGCCGACGCCTAGCGCTCGTTGATGATCCGGGCGAGCTCCTTCTCGACCAGCACGGCGCACCGCTCGGTGCTCGCGACGAGTTCCTCGAGGCCGTCGAACGCACGGTCGACCATCGCCTCCTCGATCTGGCGGCACACGCCGACCATCTCGGACGCCCCGACGAATGCCATCGTGCCCCGGATGGCGTGCGCGATCGACGCCACCGCACCGGGATCCTTCGCAGCGGCCGCCGTCCGCAGCATGCGCAGCTTCTCCGGCGTGTCGCGCACGAGGTACGAGTGCATCGTGCGCAGCGTGTCGGGCCCGCCGTCCCGGGCGAGCTCACGAAAAGGTTCGATGATCGCGGGGTCCAGCTCGATCCGATCGGGTCCGGTCGCAGCCGGTGGAACGTTCCGGCTGATTGCGGCTTCGAGCGCGTCCATGCTCACGGGCTTGGCGATGTAGTCGTCCATTCCTGCAGCGCGGCATCGAGCTCGATCCTCGTGGCCCGTCGCGCCCGTGAGGGCGATGATCGGAATGCGGCGGTCCGGCGTCTCGTTCGCTCGAATCCGTGCCGCGGCGGCCAGCCCGTCGAGGACGGGCATCTCCCGGTCCATCAGGACGACGTCGTGGTTTCCGGTGACCGCCGCGCGCGCCGCCTCGGCGCCGTTGCCGACGATCTCCACGGAGTAGCCGAGGTGCTCGAGCATCAACCGCACCACCCGCTGATTGACGGGTTCGTCTTCGGCCAGTAGCACGTGGCCGCGCGATCCCGCCGGCCGGCTGTCAGTCATCGCAGCTCCTCGGTTTCATCGTTGTCAACTCGTCCGGAGCGCATCGAGGAGACCGTCGACGACCTCCGGGTCGAAGGCCTTCCCGCGCTGCTCGGCGACGGCCGTGATGGCGGCGCGCAGGCCGCTGTCACCCCTGCCGTGACCTCCCAGGACGGTTTCGAACGCGTTCGCGGTGGCGAGAATCCGCGCGCCGAGGGGAATCCGGATTCCCGCTGCGCCGTGTGGCGCGCCGCTTCCGTCCCATCGTTCGTGCATCGCGGCGATGCAGTCGGCGGCCTCGGGAAAGCCCGCGTTGGACACGAGCCGGGCGCCGAGCACCACGTGCGTCTGGATGAGCCGGCGCTCCGCGGTCGTCGGTGAGGCGCTGACGAACAGCTCCGGCGCGAGGAGCGCGCGACCGATGTCGTGGAGGACGCCCGCGAGGGTGACCTGCTCGAGGAGGTCTTCCGGGGCGCCGAGCCGGAGACCGATCTCTCGCGTTCGCGCCGAGACGGCCTCGGAGTGGGGTGTTCCGGCGAAGTAGATCTGATCGACCATGGTCGCCAGCGCATTCAGCATCGCGATGCTGCGGCCGCCGTCGATGCGGGTGCTCGGCACGTCCGGGGTCTGGTTCGGCGACGCGGTTCGTTCGCAGTCGCCGCCCGCCCTGAACGCCTCGGCCAGCGCCGCGGACGCCGCGCGCATCAGCGCATCGAAGGTGGCGCCGTCGCGCGGCAGGATCGCGAGCCCGGCGGTACTCGAGATCGGTGTCGGCCCCGCCGTCCGGAGCTGCCAGCGCAAGCGCGCCGCAAGCGACATGGCCTCGCGCGGCGACCGGTCCGGGGCGAGGATTCCATACCGCCAGGTTCCGAGCCGCGCGATCGAGAGGTCGGCGTCGGTCTCGTCGTCCGCGAACCGCTTGAGGAACTCGGCCGTCGCGATGTCGCCGTTCGGCACTGCCGGATTCCGGGCCGCCTGGATGAGGATCAGGGCGGCGGTCCGGTTCCCGATCGCGCAGGCGTCGGTCAGGGTGTCGGTCGCGTCGCGGAACGGCTCCACCATGAGGCAGCCGGTCTCCGGATCCTGCCGCTTGAGGATCCGCGACTCCCGCAGCCGCCCGGCCAGGTCGAGTGCGACGGAGACGATGTCCGACAGGACCGCGATGGCGCGGGCCGAATGCTCCTCGTCCAGCCCGCAGTCGCCGGGCACCTGGACGACGAGGGCGCCCACGCACCGCAGTCGCGCGTCCCGAAGTGGGCCGGCGAGGGTGTTGACGGCGCCGGGTGGAACGATCTCGCCGGGCCGCGGGGCGCTGAGATTGATGTCGTCGGCCTGGACGGAGCGCAGCGCCGCGGCGGTGAACGGCCGCTCGTCGACGTTCTCGCCAGGCCCGGATGCGGCCATCTGGAAGGAGTGTTGCCCGATCCCGCGCAAGACGACGGCCCAGGTGCACGAGGGGATCGCCCGCTCCAGCGCCGCGCCGAGGTCGGTGAGCATCTCGGGCTGGCGCGACGCGTGGTGCAGCTGGCGGGGAAGTGCCGCGACGGCGTCCTCCAGCCGATCCTCGAGCGTCTCCCGCTGTCGGTGCCGGACCTTGCCGAGAAACACCCCGGCCTTGTCTGCGAACTGCTTCAGGAAGTCGGCCTCGGCGTCCGGCAGTACGCGATCGTGATCGGCGAGCAGGACTCCACAGCCGACGAGGCGCCCGTCGGTGGTGAACGGAAGGACCCAGGCTCCGGGCCCGGCGGCGAGCACCGGCTCGGGGTCTCGCTCCGGCCGCAGGCGCGACCGGACGGCGTTCAACGCGCGCGCCGCGAGGCCGGGGTCGCCGCTGCCCGCGAGCAGCCGCCACGCGCCCGCCTCCG
>JAXDLF010000199.1:0-6681 GCA_034666765.1 Chloroflexota bacterium | reverse complement strand
GGGCAAGCGACGCGGTCGCGACGTATCGGGGCGTCCTCGCGATCGACCCCAACAGCGTGCCGGCGCTCAACGGGCTGGCCCTCATCCTCACTCAGGCCGGCCAGCCCGACGGCGCGATGCTCGCGGTCGACCGCGTCCTGCAATTGCGGCCCAAGGATCCCGATGGGCTCTTCCTGAAGGGCCTGCTCCTCTACCAGAAGCAGGACTGGAGCGGGGCGGTCGCGGTCTGGACGGTGTACCTGGACGTCGGCGAGTTCCACCCGGCGGCGCCGATGGTCCGCGGCCTCTACGAGGACGCGAAGAAGCAGCGCGGCCCGTAGCTCACTCGACGAGGTAGCCGGACTTCCCGCCCGTACGCACGAAGAACCGTCCGCCGTCGAGCGAACGGACCGAGAAGTCCTTCCCGTAGCCCAGCCCGACCGCGTGGGCCGCGCCCGTCGCCGCGGAGGCCACGTGCAGGTCCCCATCGATGGACAGCAGCAGCGCGTCGCCGGACGCACCGAGGAGCGCGGCGCCGGGCGAGAGCGCGATCGCGCGCGTCGCGCCGGTGGTCGGGTCGTACGCGCGGAGCTGCCCCGCGTCGTCGCGCAGCAGCAGCTCGTGGCCGCCGAGCCACATGACCTCCTCGCGGGTGCTGCACCACGGCAGCCGCAGGGGCCACGCGGGCTGCAGCGGCAGATCGACGACCCGCCCGCCGGCGATGGTCCAGAACGCGAGCGGGTCCGCGGCGCACGCGAGGATGACCTGGCCGTCGGGCGCGGTCCCCGAGCGCGACAGCGGCCGCGCCGCTCCGGCCGGCGCCGGAAGCTCGGTGATGCGGCCGCCGAGCGTGACGCTGCGGACGTGCGGCCCGTCGCGATAGACCACCTCGCCGTCCGGGCTCCAGCCGAGGAGCGCGACCGGCTGGATGGTGGGGTCCGTGGACGTCACGAGGGTCCGCAGCGGACCGCCCTCGCGCGGCGCGATCCGGATCTCGTGGATCCGGATGTCGGCGCAGCACCCCTCCTGGCGCTCGGCCGCGATCCACCGGCCATCGGGCGAGAGCGCGGGGTTCGCGTCGTCCAGGAGGGTCTCGATGAGCCGCCCGTCGGTCTGCAGCACGCCGAGCGGGCCGGCGCGCTGTCCGGCGGCGAGCTCGACGAACATCGCGCTGGAATCGGGAAGCCATTCCGGCCGGCCCATCGCGGTCAGGTTGTCGAGCCGCCCGACGACGCTCCCGTCCAGCCGCTGAAACGCGAAGTACGACGTCGTGCCCTTGCCGCCCTGGACGAAGGACCAGACCGTCTGGCCATCGGGCGCGAGCAGCTGGAAATCACCGAGCGCCGCCACCTCGCGGTACGCGTGCGCCGCGGCCGCCGGCGAGCGCGACGGGCTCGGCGACGCGGCGCTCGGGGCGGCGGAGGGCGCGACCGAGCCCGCCGACGCGGCGCCGGGCGCGCAGGCGGCGAGCACGATGGCGAGGACCACGAGGCATCGCATGACCCGACGCTACGTGGCGCGTGACGCCCCGCCATCCAACTTGACCCGCCGCTAAGTCGTACCCCTCCAACCGCAACCGAGCGAGCGGTCGGTTCAGCCGGCCGAGGCGAGCGATCGCGCGAGCCGCAGCGCGGCGAGGTCGAGCGTCGCGAGGACGAGGCCGGCGACGGCCCCGATCGCCAGACCGAACAGCGAGCCGAACGTGCCCTGGAACCCCGCGATCGCGAGCATCGTGCCGATCCCGACCGAGGGCTCCGCGACGGCGAGGGCGTTCGCCGCGAGGATCGCCACGAGCGCGATCGCGAAGAGCACGCCGTTCACGGCGCCCCAGCGCAGCGCGCGACGGTAGAACGCGCCGGTCGACGCGCGATCGCCTCCGAGCAGCCGCACGCCGCGGATGGCCCGGCCGGTGCAGAACAGCGTCGTGGTCCAGAGGGCGACGAACAGGGCCAGGCCGGTGATCGTGCTGAGGGCGCCCAGGGTGGTCCCGAGGCTCCCGCCCGGGTAGACGAGCAGCAGGAGCGCGATGCCGATGACGGTCGTGTGGAACGTGCCGAGGGCCCAGGTCAGACCGCTCATCCGTGCGCCAGCTGCAACGCGAGCGCCACGACGACGGCGAGCGCGCCCGTCGTGACGCCGTAGATCGTGCGCAGGGCGCGCCGAGCCGGCCGAGCGCCGCCCGCCAGGTCGATGACCGCGAGCGAGCGCGGAAGCGAAATCGCGACGAGCAGCGCGACGACGAGGAGCTTGGTGAGGAACGTCGCGCCCCAGGCGCTGCCCGGCGCGGGGAGCGCCGGACCGAGCGCGCCAAGATTTCCGACTCCGGTCATGACGAGGACTCCCGCCGCGCCCCAGAACAGCTGCTCGTACCGGATCGCGATGTCCGCGATCCGGTCCGCGGGCCCGCGCCAGGCGATCCAGGTGACGAGGAACGCGCCACCGAAGACCGTCGCCATCGCCGCGACGTGCACGTAGCGGATGGCGAGGGCGGCCTGTTGATGGTCCATCGGTCTGCGGTCAGTGAAGGCGCGAACGGCGCGAAGTCAAGCGCGCCGGTCAGGGCTTCTCGCCGACCTCGGTGCGGATGCGGGCGATCGCGCCCTCGCGGGAGAGGCCGACGAAAGCGGCCACGACGGTCGGATCGAACTGCGTGCCGGACCCGGCTTCGATCGCCGCGAGCCCGCGCTCGGCGGTCCAGGCCTCCTTGTACGGGCGCTTCGAGGTGAGCGCGTCGTAGACGTCGGCCACGGCCACGATCCGCGCGGCGAGCGAGATCGACTCGGCCGACTTCCCGTCGGGGTATCCCCTGCCGTCCCAGTGCTCGTGATGCTCGCGCGCCACGGCGCGCCCGATGGAGAAGAACTTCGCGTCGCCGAGCATCGCCTCGCCATCGATGCAGTGCTGCTTCATGACATCGAACTGATCCGTGGACAGCTCGTGGGGCGCGCCGAGGATGTCGTCGGGCGTCTGGATCTTGCCGACGTCGTGGAGGATGCTCGAGTAGCCGAACTCCTCGACCGTCGCCGGCGGGAGACCGAGCTTCGTGGCGATCGCCTCGACGTACTTGCGGACCCGCAGGAGATGCTGCCCCGTGGTCAGGTCCTTCAGCGAGACGGCCATGAGGATGTGGCTGACGCCCTGCAGCCCGGTGCGGCGCATCTCGACGTTCGCGTTCTGCTCCGCGACGAGCGCGCGCTCGAGCTCCCGGCGGCGCTCGCGCTCGAGGCGCAGCAGCGTGGCGAGATCCTCCGCGTAGCGCGTGGCCTGACGCTCGAGGAGCGCGAGCTCTCCGAGCTTGGCTTCGAAGTCCTTGGCCAGACGCTGCTCGCGCGCGTACAGCGCGGCGAAGTCGGTCGCCATCCGGAGGGCCTGCGCGTTCGCCTGCTCCGACACCCGGATGGCCTGCTGCAGCAGCTGGCGGAAGGTCTCCGGGCTTTGGGTCTCCGCGTCGGACCCGACCGACAGGTTCGAGCCGAGCTCGGTCAGCTCGACGTTGCGAGCGAGCCCGGTATGCAGCGCCGTCGGGCGCTCGCCGTCCATGACGGCCTCGTCAGGACGCCGGCGTGAGGATCGTGCGGATGGTGTCGATGAGCTCGAGCGGCCCGAAGGGCTTGGTGAGGTACTGGGCGGCTCCGGCGGCGAAGCCGACCGCGCGATCGCTCTCGCTGTCGTGCGCCGTGAGCATGACGATCGGGATGTTCTTGGTGTCCTCGGAGGCCTTCAGCTCGCGGCAGACGTCGAACCCGTTCGGGCCGGCGCCCATGTCGACGTCCAGGAGCATCAGGTCGGGGTGCTCGGAGCGGGCCATGTCGAGGGCCTTCTGGCCGTTCTCGGCCTCGAGGATCGTCCAGCCCTGCGTCGACAAGGTGATCCGGACCATCTGCCGGATCGGGACAAGGTCGTCAGCGATCAGCAGCTTCGCCATGTCGTACGCACCTTTCATCACGGCCATCCATCAGACGATGGTCGAACTCTAGGGGGCTTCCGACCCCCCGGCGAGGGAGGCTCATACGACTTCCTTGGGACGGGTGGCGGCCTTCTCGCGGGTCCACGCGTCGAGGGTGATGACCCCGAGGCGGGCGGCCTCGGCCACGGCCTCCAAGCGGGAGTGGGCGCCGAGCTTGCGCAGGATCGCCTGGACGTGCGCTCGGAGGGTCGCGCTGGAGATCCCGAGCTGCTCGGAGGCCTGGCCGGTCGAGGCCCCTTCGGCGAGGCGCTGAAGGACCTCGAGCTCACGGGCGGTGAGCGGCTCGAGCGGGCGCGGCCGGGTCTCGCGCTCCAGGAGGAGGCGCTGCAGCTCGCTCGGCGCGAAGAGGATCTCCCCGAGCGCCGCGGCCCGGACGCCTTCGACGACCTCGTCGAACGGCTTGTCCTTGGTGAGGTGCCCGACCGCCCCGGAGCGGGCGACGTCGGACAGCGTCGTCACCGACGGGTCGCCGGTGAGGATGAGCACGGACGTGTCCGGCAGGGTCGCGCGTACCGTGCGCGCGATGTCCGCACCGGTGCCATCGGGAAGGTGGTAGTCGGCGAGGACGACGTCGGGACGGAATTCGGTCATCGTCCGCACCGCGGTCTGCACGTCGTGCACGACGCCGATGACGTCGATGCCCGGCGCGCTCCGCAGGGCGACGCGCAGCAGCTCCGCGAAGAGCCGCTCGTCGTCGACGATGAGCACCGTCGTGGGGTCTGGTCCCGTTCCATTCGTTCCATTCATCGCGTTCGTCATGCTCCTGTCGCCTCCCCTCGATCATGGCTGCGGACTCCGGTGGCGAGCGCGGCCACCACGGCCGCGTCGAGCTCGCCGCGCTGTACGGACTGCTGGAGGATCGTGACCGCCGCTTCGGCGGACATCGCCGGCCGGTCGGGCCGCGCGATGCGCAGGGCCTCGTAGCGGTCGGCGACCGCGACGATGCGGACCTCGAGCGGGATCTGCGGCGCCTTGAGCCCATCCGGGTAGCCGCTGCCGTCGAGGTGCTCGTGGTGCGAGCGGACGATCGGGAGGAGGCGCGCCAGCGGGCGGAACGGCGCGAGGAGCTCCTGCCCGAGCGCCGGATGCTGCTCGATCTGCGTGCGCTCCGCGGGCGTGAGCGCGCTCTGGCTGCGCACGAGCCCGAGCGGGAGCTTCGTGTTGCCGATGTCCCGGAGGAGCGCGCCGACCCGGATCGTCTGGCAACTCGCGGCGTCGAGCCCGAGTGCCTTGGCGATCGCGACGGCACGGTTCGCCACGCGCTCGCTGTGCCCCGCGGTCGAGCGGTCGTGCGACTCGAACGCCATCGCGAGCGCGATGAGCGCGTCCGCGGCGGCGTCGACGTCGCGGCCGAGCTCCCGCTCGCGGACCGCGAGGTCCGCGATCCGCAGGAGCTCGTCGTTGAGGACGACGGTGTCCGCGCTCGTCGGTGCTCCGGCGGGTGCCACCCGAAGGACGGCCGGCCCGTCGTTGCCCATCTGGCTGGCGACGCTCGCGTCGGCGTCGACGATCAGGAGGTCGACCGCGCGGCCCTCGGCCCCCGCGGCGATGATCTCGAACTTCGGTCCGAGGAGCAGCTCGGCTCGCTCCCGCCGGGCCGGATCGGTGAGGGCGACGATGGCCGTGGCCCGGCCGACCCGCGCGGTCTCGGCGGGCTTGGAGAGCCGGGGCCCGCGGATCCGGCGGGATTGGCTCAGGACCGCATCGACGCGGGCGAGCAGCTCGGCCGGATGGAACGGCTTCGTCAGGTAGTCCGACGCGCCGCACGAGAGGCCGCGCACCTTGTCGAAGACGTCCCCGCGGGCCGACAGGAAGATCACCGGAATGTCGGCCGTCGCGCTGTCGCTCTTCACCTGGAGGCAGACGTCGTACCCGTCGGTGTCGGGCAGCCCGACATCGAGCAGGACGAGGTCCGGGTGGAGCTCGCGGATCAGGGCGAGGCCATCGCCACCGGTGCGGCCCACCGAGACGCTCATGCCGTTGGCCTGCAGGCGGCGCTGGAGCACGTCGGCCGACGCCGGGTCGTCCTCGACGACCACGACGCTGGTCTCGTTTTGCATGACGGTCAAGACTTGGCCTCCCCTAGAAGATGACGCATCGCGACGACGAACTTGGACGGACGGTCCGCGGGCGCCCGCTGGCGAAGGTAGCCGTGGAGCTCCTCGGCCCACGAGGGCAGCTCGCCGAACCACTTCATCTCGACCACCACGTCCGTCTCGCGCGCGAGGATCGGTCCGATTCGGATCGGCACCGCGTCGTCGGCGTTCGTCGTCCACGGTACCGCGAGGTAGATCAGGTTGTGGTCCGCGGTGATGCGGATCCGGTCGTCCGGCGCGGCGTAGGCCAGCCGGTTGTACTGCGTGACGACCACCGGCCGAACCCCCGCGCGCACGAGCTCCGCGGCCTTGCCCCCAAGCCCGATCGACGCGTCCGTGAGGTCCGTCTCGCCGCGCAGGAACGCCGGCACGATGTCGCCGGCGATCTCGAATCGCTCCTTGCGCGACATGTCGACGGTGTCTTCCTTCAGCTCGAGCCACACCCGGGCGCTGGTGAACGCCTCGTCCGGCCGAGTGCGGTGGTACTCGCGGAACCGGAGCCGCAGCGCCTGGCCGGCCTCGGCCGCGCGATAGATCGCCCAGTCGTAAGTATCGCAGTACGCGGTCGTCGACCACTGGTACGGGCGATCGTCGCGCGCGAGCTGAAGGTGCGAGCCGGCCGTCCGCATGACGAGCCGC
>JAXDLF010000198.1:0-2803 GCA_034666765.1 Chloroflexota bacterium | reverse complement strand
CGGCGCAGTCCGCGGCGGCATTCCTGCTGTGGCGGGCGGCCGACTTCGGCTTCCCGATCTCGACCACGCAGGTGACGACCGGGGCGGTGCTGGGCTCGGGGTCGAAGACGCGCTGGTCGGGCACGCGCTGGTCGGTCGCCGGGCAGGTCGTCGCCGCGTGGGTGATCACGCTCCCGTGTGCCGCGGTCGTCGGAGCCGGCTACGCCGAAATCGCCCGGCTGCCGGGAGGCACCTTCATCATCTACGCGCTGGTGGCGGCCGCGATCGCGGGCCTGTTCGTCAAGCGGCGCCTCCTGTTCGCCGGGTGGGAGGAGCAGGTGCTGCGCCACGAGGCCGCCGAGACCGAGACGGCGACCGCGCGCGAGAAGCCGCGCAAGAAGCGCAAGCGCCCCAAGGCCCTGGCCTGACATCCGTTGCCCGGCGCTCTCGCGGCGTTGGGTCGGAAGTTGTACCTTTCGCCTATGACACGCCTCTGGCACGGATTTGCTGCGATGGGCGCGATCGACGGCAACGAGTTCGTCGTCTCGCGCGGAGAGGGCGCCCGGGTCTGGGACTCGGCGGGTCGGGAGTACCTCGACGCGTCGGCCGGCCTCTGGTTCGTCTCGGTCGGCCACGGCCGCGCGGAGATCGCCGACGCCGCGGCCGCCCAGATGAAGAAGCTCGCGGCGCACCACTGCTTCTTCGACCACGCCAACGAGCCGGCGATCGAGTTGGCCGACCGCATCGTCGAGATGTCGCCGTTCAGCGATGGCGCGGTCTTCTTCGGCTCCGGCGGCTCCGAGGCGGTCGACACCGCCTGCAAGCTGGCCCGCCGGTACTGGAGCGCGCAGGGCAAGGATCAGAAGACGATCATCATCTCCCGCCAGCACGCGTACCACGGCATGAACGCGTACGGCACCTCGCTCGGCGGCATCCCGGCCAACCTCGAGGGCTACGGCGTGATGATCCCCGAGACGCTCCGGGTCAGCTGGGACAATCCGGAGGATCTCGAGGAGATGCTCGACCGCTACGACGGCCGGGTGGCCGCGTACATCGGAGAGCCCGTGATCGGCGCCGGCGGCGTGATCGAGGCGCCCGACGGCTACTGGCCCGAGATCCGGCGCATCTGCACCGAGCGCGAGATCCTGTTCATCCAGGACGAGGTGATCTGCGGGTTCGGCCGGCTGGGCGCGAACTTCGGCTGCGATCGCTACGGCGTCGAACCCGACCTGATCACGTTCGCGAAGGGGGTCACGTCCGGCTACCTGCCGCTCGGTGGCGTCATCGCCGGCCCGATGGTCAAGGACTTCTTCTGGGCTCCGGGCGCCCCGCCGTTCCGGCACGGCTTCACCTACACCGGTCACGCGGCCTGCTGCGCGGCGGGACTCGCCAACCTCGACATCCTCGACAACGAGCAGCTGATCGCCCGGGTGGGCGAGCTGGAGTCGGTGATCGCCGACGCCGTCGCGCCGATGCGCGACCTCGACATCGTCGCCGAGGTGCGCACCGCCGGTCTCCTCGCGGGCATCGAGTTCAAGCCGGAGGTGCTCGCGGCCAACCCCGGCTTCGCCGACAAGGTGTCGGTGCGGTCGCGCGAGAACGGCGTCATCACGCGCGCGCTGCGCGGCGTCGGCCTGCAGTTCTCGCCGCCGTTCGTGTCGACCCCGGAACAGCTCCACGCGATGGCCGAGGGCATGTCCGCGGGCATCCGCGACATGACCGCCCAGGTCGTCTAGCCCAACCGCAGGGCCCGGTCCGCCGGCGGACGGCGGACCGGGCCCGAACCGGCTAGCGGTCGGCGTAGAGCAGCGACCCGGGCGTGGTCAGCAGCTCGCCCGTCTCGAGCCAGGTCTTCAGCCCGGACAGGATCATCGGCCAGCCGCCGTACAGCTGGTCGTTCGCGCCTTCGCGCAGCTGGTCGTGGGTGAGGGTCAGGCAGCACGAATCGCCGACCGGCACGATCTCCCAGGTGACGCGCGACGATCCCTCGCTCTTCACCTCGTCGCTCCACAGGGCGGTCAGGGTGTGGACGAGCTTGTTCGGAGGGTCGACCTCGAGCACCTCGCCCTCGCCGAGCGGTCCCGCGCCGGGAGCGACCATTTCGACCCGCGAGCCGGGCTTCCACTCCGACTCGACGCGGGCGCCGAACGTGTACTTGCTGCGGATCTCCGGATCGGTGATCGCCTCCCACAGCCGTTCCGGCGTGGTGCGGATGTAGATCTCGTAGACCTTCTCCATGGTCCTCTCCAGTTCGTTCTTGAGCCCGACGAGCCCAGCGGCCCAGGGCTCGGTGTACTTGCTCACCCACCGGTCGTGGACGAGGCGGATCGGGACGGGGTTCAGGAAGTGGAGCTTCTCGCGGCCTCGTCGCTTCGTGACCACGAGGCCCGCGTCCTCGAGCACCTTCAGGTGCTTCATGACGCCGATGCGCGTCATCGAGAAGCGCCCCTCGAGCGCGCTCAGCGTCTGGCCGTCCTCGCGGAACAGCTCGTCGAGGAGGCTGCGTCGCGTGGGGTCGGCGAGGGCTTTGAACACCGCGTCCATGGGCGGAGGATATGTCACCTTAAGGTTACATGTCAAGTGCGGGATGGCCGAGCGCTGCACCGCTGCCCAGCGGGCCCTGATATCGTCAGGGATCTCCTAGCGCCCGTAGCTCAGGGGATAGAGCGCTGCCCTGCGGAGGCAGAGGTCGCATGTTCGATTCATGCCGGGCGCACTTCACGCCGCCGATGCGGATGGGGTATTCGGTGGATGCCTGCCGCGCTCTCTGTCGCCTCCGCGCTAACGGCTGACGGCGGCAAGAAACGCCGAGCAGGCCGATCGC
>JAXDLF010000197.1:0-4082 GCA_034666765.1 Chloroflexota bacterium | reverse complement strand
GCGGCCGTCGGCTGGTGCTCGCTCCAGGCATCCCGCTCGTCGTCGACGAAGCGGCCGTCTTCGATCAGGGCCTTGGCGTGGGTGAAGGCACGCTCGTTGAGGCGGGTGGCCATCGTCTCACCGTCCCTTTCGGGACCGGGATCGCTGCACTATCGCTGCGCGCCGGCGAGATCAGCCGGCCGATGTGGCCGTTCTGACACCCGGTCCTTCGGCTACGCGCCCGAGGTGCCGACCCCCGGCTCGGCGATCGGGACGATCGGCGCAGCCGGATCCTCCTCCGCGGGGCCCGCGGCGACCTCGTCGGCGACGACCGGCGGCGCGAGGTGCTTCGCGGCGAGACGGAGCAGGTCCTCGAGCTCGAACGGCTTCGCCAGGAACCCGGCCGCACCCAGCCGCTGTCCGGCAGTCTCGAGATCGGGCGCGCCGCTCAAGGCGACGATCGGCGCCCGCTGATCGGAGGGGACGCGCTCGCGGTACCGATCCGAGAACCGGATCGCCATGGCGGCGTCCGGCACGTGGACGTCGAGGATGATGAGGTCCGGGCGCAGCGCGATCGCCGAGCGAAGGGCGTGATCGCCGTCGACCGCGGTCTGCACGTCGTAGCCGGCGGAGGCGAGGATCTCGCTGACCAGCCGGCGGATCTCGGGATCGTCGTCGACGACAAGAACGCGCCTGCTTCCGCCCACGACGCGCACCCTACATCGATGCGCGCGCCGTCACGCAACAGTTACGAAGGCTCGGTCGCCCGGCCGTTGGGAGGACCGGCGGGCGGTTAGTCGCGAAGCTGGAACGCGCGGGCTAGCCCCGGATGGCCGCCACGCAGTCGACCTCGATGAGCCAGTCCTCGTTCACCAGGCGCGAGACCTCGACGGCGGTGCTCGCGGGGCGGTGCGCGCCGAGGAACCGCTCGCGGGCCGACTGGATCACGGCGCGATCGCTCATGTTCCGGAAGTACCAGTTGATCTTGACGATGTCGCCGATGGTCGCGCCGCAGTCGGTGAGGATGCGGTGGATGTTCTTGAACACCTGCTCGGCCTGCTTCGCCACGTCACCTTTGCCGACGAGCTCGCCGGACTCGTCGATCGCGACCTGGCCCGAGACGTAGACGAGCCGATCGGCTCCGGGGACCACGGCCACGTGCGAATACATGCCGGCCGGTGCGGCGACGCCGGGCGGGTTCTTGAACTCGGCCGTGGAAGCGGCCTAGGCCGGAGTGGTGACGTGCGGCTGGATCTGCTGGAGGAGGCGCTCCTTCGGCATGTAGCCGACGAGCCGCTGCGCTTCCTTGCCGCCCTTGAACAGGATCATCGTCGGGATGGCGCGCACGCCGAAGCGGCCCGCGGTGATCGGGTTCGCGTCGACGTCGAGCTTCGCGATCCGGACGTTGTCCTTCTCGTTCGCGATCTCTTCGAGGACCGGGGCCACCATGCGGCACGGGCCGCACCAGGTTGCCCAGAAATCGACGAGCACCGGAGTGTCCGACTTGAGGACCTCCTGCTCGAATGTCTGATCGGTGACGACGGTGGGCTTTCCCATTCTTGTATCGCTCCTTGCGTTTTTCCGGCTTTCCGCCGGCTTCGGTTACCTGTAGCTCGCGGGAAAACCCGCTCTTACCACTTGAACGCTAGCTGCTGGCCCGCTTGTTCCACTGCAGGTTCAAGGCCGAGGACCGGCTCCAGGCCATCCAGGCCGGAACCGGGATCCGCGGCGAAGGCCTTCAGCGGAGCCCACTTTACGAACCTCCAGCCGCGGCGTCGAACCGCCGTCCGGAGGGCCGCCGATCGCTCCATCTTGAACGCCGCGAGGGGCCGGCGCTCGTCGGCAAGGGCCAGGAACCGGAACACCCGGTCGTCGTCCGGGATCTGCTCGCCGATCGCGCTCAGGCTGCGATGCAGCCGCGCGGTCCAGTCGAGCTGCCAGAGGAAGACCATCTTCCCCCGGTCGTACCAGGCCAGATCCACCGCGTCGAGGACCTCGGCCGGGCCGCGCAGCGCGCGCGACAGCGGCGTCGTCTTCTCTTGGTCGGAGAGCAGGTCGGAGAGGACGTTCGCCCGCCCGGCGTAGGCCGTTCCGAGCCCGCGGCGCCGCAGCTCGCGCCCGACCTGCACCTTGAAGCCGATGCGATGCCCGGTGTCGATGAGGCTCGCGGCCAGCAGCGTCTGCTCGAGCTGCCGCCGCGCGAGGGTGTCCTCGTCGCGCAGCCGCCAGCGGCCGTCGTCTCCCTGCACCCCGTACGCGGCGATGCAGCGTTCGACGAGCTCGCGGTCCGGGGTCTCGACGCCGCGGAACAGGCCGTAGCTGCGCTTCAGGAGCGACCGGGTGTCGACGTCCCGGGCCGACGAGAGCACGCCCCACACCCCCCACTCGACGCGATCGTCGAGCGGCGCATGGTCGTCGCTCCCGTTGACGAGCCCGTACAGCGGGTTCTCCTTGTCGTCGCCGTCCAGCCGCTCGATGCCCGAGCGCCGCGCGTCGCCGAGCGCCGAGCGGAAGTGGTCGAGGAACAGCTCGAGCTCGGAGACCCCGCCGGCCCGGGCGAGGGCCAGGGAGGCGAGCAGGCCCCGATCGGCGAGCGCGTTCAGGGCGGCGACGGCCGCGCGATCGGCGGCGATCGGCTCGCCACGCGCGACGATCGCGGCGTGCACACCGGACCGCATCGTCTCCTCGAGGGTGATCGAGTCGGCGCTCCGCTGGTCCTTGAGCAGCGGCACGTCGCGGTCGAAGTCCAGGACGGCCACCGCGCCGGAGCTGCCGCCGGTCGCGGTCTGCAGGGTGTCGCGCTGGTAGAGGATCCCGCGCAGGCGGTAGCCCGCGCCGGCGCCGGCGAGGGCCGCCGCCGCGACGGTGGCGCCGTCGGCATGCGGCACGTACACGACGCACGGCGCTCCGTCCTTGGAGCCGCGATGCGCGTCGAGGAGCGCGGTCCGGAGCGTCCGAAGGAGCCGCTCGCGCCCGGCCAGGCGTCCGTCGCCATCCGGGCTCGGGTCATCCTGCGCTCCGGCGAGCACGACGCTCGCGACGTAGGCCCAGCCGCCGAGCGGATCCTCCACCGGGGCCTGCACGAGCACGAGGTCCGCGGTCGCGCGCAACGCGACCGTCGAACGGGCCGGCGGGTTCGCCGCGAGCCACGCCGCGAGCTCGCGCGCGGTCCGCTCGAACTCGAGCCAGACGTTGACCTCGCGCGACTGCGCCGCCTGCCCGCGGCGCGCGCGGCCCTTCTCGATGCGCAGCGGAGCGCCGTGGCCGGCCACGGCGTTCAGCCGGCTCCCGGACACGATCACCTCGAGGAGGCAGAGCCGGAGGAACGCCTTCGCCGGGCCGTCAGGGAGGGCCGTCTCGACCGCGCGGATCGTGCCCATGAGGGCCGCGAGATTCCGCGGCGTGTACAGCGCGGCGATGCTCTGGGCCAGGACCCGCCGCTCCTCGGTCGGACCGAACCGTTCGACGAACTGCCAGTACGCGAGGCCGTCGCCTTCGACCTTGCGCGCGCGGGCGTCGTCCTCATCGGCCGTCGGCTCGATGAGGAGCGCGCGGCCCTCGCGGGCGCAGATGCCGCAGCGGAACGCCTTCTTCGTCGGCGCCGGCGCGTCGCGCTCCCAGAGGAACGCCTCGACGACGACGGGACCGCGGCAGGTGCCGCAGTGCGACGCGTAGAGGTCGCGCATCGTGATGCGGTGCGCCGCGCCGGCGAGGGTGCTGTCGGCAACGGCCTCGAGGGCCACCGTGATGTCGGCCAGCGACGGCGCCGCCGCGATCACCGAGCGGGCCCATGCGCCGATCGCCTGGGGCGAGCGCGCGAGGCCGACGCGCTCACGGCGCTGCGCGGCGTCGGCGGCGGAGAACGGGTACGCGAGCGGGTCGAGGACGACTCCGCGCTCGACCGTGTAGGCGGCGGTGTACGCGTCGGCGAGCGCTGGAGGGAACGCGCTCCCAAAGCGGTGGAGCGGCCGCGGAAGGGGGACGGTCTCGACGGGAACGAAGCTGTCGAGCCGTTCGACCGTCATTGCAGATCGAAGATTAGTGCCCGCCGCCCATCAATTACCACGGTGGCCCGTTTTCCATCCGCGGACGTCACCAGGTCC
>JAXDLF010000196.1:0-11396 GCA_034666765.1 Chloroflexota bacterium | reverse complement strand
GCGCTCGAAGGGCGGCGCCGGCATCAACGCCCTGGTCCTGGGCGGCGGCGGCCGGGAGTACGCGATCGCCTGGCGGCTCGCGCGGTGCGACAGCGTCGACACGATCGACGCGATCCCGGGCAACACGGGCATGTCGATCTTCGCGCGGACCATCGAGCTGCCGATCGAGGAACGTGGCCGGCTGGAGCAGCACATCGCCGCGTCGTTCATCGATCTCGTCATCGTCGGGCCGGATGAGCTGGTCGCCTCCGGCATCGGCGACGTGCTCCGCCGCACCGGCGTCACCGTCGTCTGCCCGTCGCGCGAGGCGGCGCGCCTCGAGTGGAGCAAGTCCTTCGCGAAGGAGGCCCTTCGCGACGCGGGGGTGCCCACGGCCGGGTTCCAGAGCTTCCCTGACGCGCGGGCGGCGCGCGACGCGCTGGCCGACGGGCCGGTCGTCGTGAAAGCCGACGGCCTGGCGGCGGGTAAGGGTGTCGTCGTCGCGCACGACCGCGCGGAGGCCGAGGCCGCGCTCGCGTCCGGCACGATCGCCTCGGGTCCGGTCGTCCTGGAGGAGGTCCTGGCGGGCGAGGAGGCCTCGCTGCACGCCCTCGTCGACGGCGAGACCGTCGTCGCGCTGCCGCCATCCCGCGACCACAAGCGCGCGGGGGACGGTGACACCGGTCCGAACACCGGAGGGATGGGGGCGTGCTCGCCGACGAGGGTGCTGCCGGACGATGAAGCCCAGCCGCTCGCCGACCGGCTCATCGCGCCGGTCGCGAAGCTGCTTGCCGAACGGGGTACGCCCTACCGCGGCGTCCTCTACGCGGGATTGATGAAGACCGAGGATGGCTGGAAGGTCATCGAGTTCAACGCGCGGTTCGGGGATCCCGAGGCCCAGGTGATCCTGCCGCGCATCGGCGGGGACTTCGCCCAGCTCATGCAGGCCTTGGGCGAGGGCCGACTCGCGGCGTACACCCACACCCACCCGGTGCGCTTCAGCCAGCGCGCGTACGTGGACGTCGCGCTGTGCGCCCAGGGATATCCCGCCGCACCGCGCCGCGGCGACGCGATCACGATCGGGGATCTCCCGGACGACGTCTGGACATTTCACGCGGCGACGCAGCGCTCGCCGAGCGGGGGCTTCCTCACCGCCGGCGGCCGCGTGCTGCACGTCGTCGCGCAGGGCGACACGCCGGCGCACGCTCGCGACCGCGCCTACATCGCGGCCGAGCGGATCACCTGGACCGGCAGGTTTTATCGTTCGGACATCGCCGCTTCGGAGGGTCGGGTGCACGTCACAACATGAGCGCACAGGTGGCAATCGTTATGGGCAGCTCGAGCGACGCCTCGACCATGGCCGTCGCCGAGGAGACCCTCAAGGGCCTGGGTATCGAGCACGAGACCCGGGTGCTCTCCGCGCACCGCACGCCCGACGAGGTCCGCGAGTGGGCTCGCGGCCTCGCGGCGCGCGGCGTGAAGGTGGTCATCGCGGCCGCCGGCGGAGCGGCGCATCTCGCCGGCGCGGTCGCGGCGTATCAGACGCTCCCGGTCATCGGCGTCCCGCTCGCCTCCCCCAACGCGATCGCCGGCGGGCTGGACGCGCTCCTGTCCACGGTGCAGATGCCGCGCGGCGTCCCGGTCGCCACGGTCGCGATCGGGGAGGCCGGTGCGGCGAACGCCGCGATCCTGGCGGCGGAGATCCTGGCCCTCTCCGACGAGGCGCTTCGCGGGCGTATCACGACGATGCGGCAGTCGATGGCCGCCCGGATCCTTTCGCCGTGACGTTCGCGTCGCGGTTCGACGCGATCTCGCCCCTCGACTCGCGGTTCTACGGCGGCGACGCCCAGCTGTACGCGGCGCTCCATCCGTACCTGTCCGAGGAAGGACGCGTGAAGGCGCAGGCCAAGGCCGAAGCCGCGCTCGCGCGCGCGCTCGCGGAAGAGGGCCTCGCGCCGGAGAGCGCGGCCGAGGCGATCGCGGCGGCCGCGGCGCGCATCGGCGCCGCCGAGGTCTACGCCGAGGAAGCCCGCATCGGCCACGACGTCCGGGCGCTGGTGAACAAGATCCGCGAGCAGGTCCCGGAGGACGCGCGCCGCTTCGTGCACCTGGGCGCGACGTCCATGGACATCGTCGACACCGCGAACGCGTGGCGGTACCGCGAGGCCATCGACCGGGTGGTGATCCCGCGGCTCGGTCTCCTCGCGTCGCGGCTCATCGCGCTCGCCGAGGGCGAGGCCGAGACGGCGCAGGCCGGCCGGACCCACGGCCAGCACGCGGTCCCGATCACGTTCGGCTTCGCCGTCGCCGAGTACGTGAGCCGCCTCGGCGGCCGGATCCTGCTCCTCCAGGCGGCGGCCCGCGTCCTGCCGGGAAAGCTGTCGGGCGCGGTCGGGGCGTACAACGCGCCGTCGCTCCTGTCGAAGGACCCGCACGCGCTCGAGCGCCGCTACCTGTCCCACCTCGGGCTGAAGCCGGCGAGCCATTCCACGCAGATCGTCGAGCCCGAGGCGTGGAGCGATCTGGCGCATGCCTGCATCACGGCCCTCGGGGTGATGGCGAACCTCGCGGACGACATGCGCCACCTGCAGCGCACCGAGATCGCGGAGATCGCCGAGGGCTTCCGCGCGCAGCAGGTGGGCAGCTCGACGATGCCCCAGAAGCGCAACCCGGTGTCGTTCGAGAACGTGAAGAGCATCTGGAAGGCATTCATGCCGCGGGTCATCACCACCTACCTCGATCAGATCAGCGAGCACCAGCGGGACCTCACCAACTCGGCCTCCCAGCGGTTCTCGGGGGAGCTCATCGCCGCCACGGCCTACGCGGCGACGCGCCTGGGCGCCTCGATCGACGGTATCCAGATCGATCGTGACCGGATGAAGGCGAACATCGCGATGTCGAAGGGCGGGATCATCGCCGAGGCCCTGTACGTGCTGCTCGCGAAGCACGGCCATGCCGACGCGCACGAGGCCGTCCGCCGGCACACGCTCGAAGCGGAGCAGAGCGGCCGGCCGATGCTCGAGCTCGCCGCGATGGATGGCGACCTCAAGCCGGTGATCGCGTCGCTGTCGGCCGACGAGCGCCGGGTGCTCGATCACCCGGAGGAGTACCGCGGCCTTTCCGCGGACGTGGCCCGCGATGTCGCCAAGACGTGGCGCGCGAAACTGATGGGGGTATTGCCGGAATGACGACCGTGAGCGCAAGCGCGATCCCGAACGCGACGCTGTTCCGCCACGGCAAGGTCCGTGAGGTGTACGAGTCCGGGCCGGACAAGCTCGTGATGGTCGCGTCCGATCGCCTGTCGGCGTTCGACGTGGTGCTGCCGACGCCGATCCCGGACAAGGGCCGGGTGCTGACGCAGCTCTCGAACTTCTGGTTCGGGCGGACGACGAGGATCGTCGCGAACCACCTGCTCGAGACGGACCTCGCGACGTTCCCCGCGCCGTTCCGGGACCGCCGCGAGCTTGCCGGACGCTCCGTCTTGGTGAAGCGCGCCGAGCGCATCGACTACGAGTGCGTCGCTCGCGGATACCTGTCCGGCTCGGCGTGGGCCGAGTACCGGAAAGAGGGGACCGTCGCCGGCGAGCGGCTGCCGCGCGGGCTCGAGGAGTCGGCTCGGCTCGAGGATCCGATCTTCACGCCCGCGACGAAGGCGATCACCGGGCACGACGAGAACATCTCGCGCGCCCAGCTGGCGGCAGCCCTTGGGCGCGACCTCGCGAAGCAGCTCGAGGACGTGACCGTCGCCCTCTACCGTCACGCCCACGCGTACGCCCTCGGGCAGGGCCTCATCCTCGCCGACACGAAGTTCGAGTTCGGCCTCATCGACGGCACGCTCACCCTCATCGACGAGGCGCTCACGCCCGACTCGTCCCGGTACTGGGACGCCGCGACGTACCGGCCCGGCGGTTCGCCGCCGTCGTACGACAAGCAGTACGTGCGCGACTTCCTGAACGCGAGCGGCTGGGACCATGAGCCGCCCGGGCCGGACCTCCCCCCCGATGTCGTGCGCGGCACGAGCGACCGCTATCGCGAGTGCTACCGCAAGCTCACGGGCAATCCACTGTCGTGACCGGATACGTCGCGACCATCCGGGTGCGGCCGAAGGCGGAGGTGCGCGATCCGCAGGGTGAGGCGGTCGCCGGCGCGCTCCGCTCGCTCGGGATGGACGTGGCCGACGTGCGGACCGGCAAGGAGATCGTGGTGCGCTTCGGCGCCCCGGACGAGTCCGCCGCGCGCGCGACCGCCAGCAAGATGGGCGACGAGCTGCTGGCCAACCCGGTCATCGAAGAGTTCGCGGTCGAGGTGACGCCCGCGTGAAGGTGGCGGTCCTGCGCTTTCCGGGCACCTGGAGCGAGACCGACTTCGCGCACGCGCTGTCGCTCGTCGGCGCGGAGCCGGAGATCCTCTGGCACGCCGACGCGAATCTGCGTGGGTACGACGCGGCGATCGTGCCGGGCGGCTTCACGTACGGCGACTACCTCCGGGCCGGCGCCATCGCGGCCATCTCGCCGGCCGCGGCGGAGCTGCGGCGGGCCGCGGCGGAGGGGATGCCGATCCTCGGGTCGTGCAACGGCTTCCAGATCCTCTGCGAGATCGGGCTCCTGCCCGGCGCGCTCGTCCGCAACCGGCACCTCGAGTTCCGCTGCGACTGGGTCCACCTGCGGATCGAGAGCGAGCGCACGCCGTTCAGCGCGGAGCTGCGCGGCGAGATCCTGCGGATGCCCATCGCGCACGGCGAGGGGTGCTGGGTGGCCGACGAGCTCACGCTCGCGCGGGTCGAAGCGAACGGCCAGGTCGTCTTCCGGTACACCGACGCGCGCGGCGCGGCGACGCCGGAGTCGAACCCGAACGGCAGTACCTCGAATATCGCGGGACTGGCGAACGAGGCCGGCAACGTGGTCGGTCTCATGCCCCATCCGGAGCGCTGCAGCGAAGAATTGCTCGGCGGGACCGACGGCCGGCGTGTTTTGGAGGCATTGACCGCCTCCCGACACATCGGCACGGCACCTGCGTACGTTCAATAGGGCAGATGGATCTCTTCGAGAAGCAGGCCCAGCTGACCCAGCTCTTCCAGACGTCGCCCGTCGACGTCGCGTACGCGAGCGGCAGCGCCTCGGCGCGCAAGCTCGCCGGCAGCTTCAGCGATCTGGACGTGGGCCTGCTGCTGCTCGACAAGATCAAGACCGCCGAGTACTTCGATTACCAGGTCTACTTCGTGAGCGAGCTCTCGAAGGCCCTCGAGACGGCCGACCTGGACGTCGTGATCCTGAACAACGCCTCGCTCCTCCAGCGGGCCCAGGTCATCAACACCTGGTCGCTCCTGTTCCAGCGCGATCAGCGGCGCCGGGTGCAGTTCGCGGCGCGCACGACGATGGAGTACCTCGAGTTCAAGAAGTACGACGAGCTCCAGTCGAAGGCGCTCGCCGAGCGCGTTCGCGGCGAGCGGTTCGCGGTGGACGACGTGTACGTGCGGACCCGGCTCCTCCGCCTCCGCGAGTACATCGGACTCCTGCAGGATCTGAAGGGCGTCGACCGCCAGAAGTTCAAGGGCGATCCCAAGCTCTACGGCCTCGCGCAGTGGTATCTCCAGCAGGCCGTCGAGCTCACCTTCGGCACCGGCGCCTACCTCATCGCGGCACTCGCGCTGCCGCAGCCCGAGGCCTATCACGACATCCTCGACTCGATCGCGGCGCACGGCATCATCGATCGCCAGCTGGCGTATCGTTTGGAGCACCTCGCCAACCTGCGCAACCTGCTCGCGTACGACCGCGAGCAGACGGACATCGATGAGGTGTACGGGCACATGCAGACCCGCCTCGCGGATCTCGCGGCATTCGCCGATCAGATCGACGTCTTCCTTGGAGACGGCACGGTCTCATGAGCGTCACCCCGATGATCTCGGGGACGACGACGGCGCAGCCTAAGTACCGCCTCCCCCGCGAAGCCGGTCTCACCGAGAGCGAAGCCGAGCGCGTGCGCGCCCTCCTCGGTCGCGAGCCGAATGCCCTCGAGTGGGGCATGTTCGGCGCGATGTGGAGCGAGCACTGCGCGTACAAGCACAGCAAGGCCCTCCTGCGCACCCTTCCGACCACGGGCGCGCGCGTCGCGCTCGGCCCCGGCGAGAACGCCGGCGCCGTGGATCTCGGCGAGAACCTGCTCTGCGTGTTCAAGGTCGAGAGCCACAACCACCCCTCCGCGGTCGAGCCGTACCAGGGCGCGGCCACGGGCGTCGGCGGAATCCTCCGCGACATCTTCGCCATGGGGGCCCGGCCGATCGCGGTCCTGAACGGCCTGTTCTTCGGCCCGCCGGAGCTCGAGCGCACCCGCCGGATGATCCGCGGGGTCGTCGGGGGGATCTCGTTCTACGGCAACTGCGTCGGCATCCCGGACGTCGGCGGGCACGTCAGCTTCGCGCCGGGCTACGCCGACAACCCGTTGGTCAACGCCATGTGCGTGGGCCTCGTCGAGCGGAAGGATCTGCGCTCGGCCGCGACGGCGCGGCCGGGGAGCGCGGTCTACCTCGTCGGCTCGGACACCGGCCGCGACGGCATCGCCGGCGCGTCGCTCCTCGCGAGCTTCGAGCTCGGATCGGCCGACGAGACCAAGCGCCCGTCGGTGCAGGTCGGCAATCCGTTCCTCGAGAAGCTGCTCCTCGAAGCGACGCTCGAGCTCGTGGCCCAGGACGCGGTCGAGGCGATCCAGGATCTCGGCGCGGCCGGACTCACGTGCGCGTCGAGCGAGCTCGCGGCGAAGAGCAACGCCGGCATGCGCATCGACGTCGACCGCGTGCCCCGTCGTGCGACCGGCATGGTCCCGTACGAGGTCATGCTCAGCGAGTCGCAGGAGCGGATGCTCGTGATCGCGCGGCCCGGCCGGGAAGCCGACATCGAGCGCGTGTTCGCGCGGTGGGAGCTGCACGGCGTGCGGATCGGCGAGGTCACCGCCGACGAGCGCCTCGAGATCCGCAGCGGCGGCGACCTCGTCGCGTCGCTTCCGCCGAAGGCGCTCGCCGACGACGCGCCCGAGTACGACGTGCGCGCGTGGGCGAAGGAGCCGGTTCGTGGTGCGCCCGCGGCCGCCCCGGTCGCGGTGGAACATTCGCAGGCCGAAGGCCCGCAAAAGATAGGCCTTGAGCTGCTCCAGCTGCTCGGCTCCCCGGACGTCGCGTCGCGCGCGGTCCTCTATCGGACGTACGACCAGATGGTCGGCACCGACACGGTCGTCGGCCCCGGCGCGGACGCCGCGGTGATGCGGATCAAGGGCCGCCCCGATGGGATCGCCGTCGCCCTGGACGCGCAGCCGCGCGTCGCGTCGCTCGATCCGTTCATCGGCGCGGCGGCGGCCGTGGCCGAGGCGACCCGCAACCTCGTCTGCGTCGGCGCCGAGCCGCTGGCGATCACCGACTGCCTCAACCTCGGCAACCCCGAGCGTCCGGAGGGCGCGTGGCAGCTGGAGCGCACGGTCGCCGGCATCGCGGCGGCGTGCGACGCGCTCGGCGTGCCCGTCGTGTCGGGCAACGTGTCGCTGTACAACGCGACCCGCGGGAGCGACATCTGGCCCACCGCGACGATCGGCGCCGTCGGCCGGATCGCCGAGGTCGGCAAGCACATCCCGGCTCGCGCCGGCGCCGCGGGCGATCTGGTCCTGCTCGCCGGCAGCGCGCAGGTCTCCCTCGCCGGATCGACGTACGCCGCCATGCACGGTCAGGTCGAAGGGACCGTCCGGATCGACCTTGCCCTCGAGGCCCGCCTGCAGCGCTTCGTGCTGGCCGCCCACGCGCGCGGCGCGATCCGCGCGGCCCATGACCGCGCCGAAGGTGGCCTCGGAGTCGCGCTCGCCGAGCTCGCGATCCGCGACCGGATCGGCATGCGGGTGACTCTGCCCGCCGTCCGCGGCATCGACAAGCGCGTGATGCTCTTCGGCGAAGGTCCGTCGGGGATCGTGCTCGTCATCCGTACCGCCGACGAGCTCCTCGTGCGCGCGATCGCCACGGAGCACGACGTCCCGCTGTGGACGCTCGGCGCGATCGGCGGCGACATCCTCGAGATCGCGCCGGTGCTCGGCACCCCCGTGGAAGCGCTCGCGCGCGCCCACGGCGACGGGCTCGCCCGCGCGTTGGGGAGAGCGTCCTAGCCGTGTGCGGCGTGTGCGGCATCTGGTCTCCGGCCACGGCGGATCCGAGCGAGGCCGCCCGGCTCATGTTCTTCGCGCTGTACGCGCTCCAGCACCGCGGGCAGGAGTCGGCGGGCATCGCCGCGACCGACGGCCACGACCTGCGGGTGGTGCGCCGGATGGGCCTCGTCGGGCAGGTCTTCGCCGAGCCGGATCTCGGCGCCCTCGGCGGCCGGGCCGCGATGGGCCACACCCGCTACTCGACGACCGGATCGTCGCGCATCGAGAACGCCCAGCCGATGGTCGTGCGCGACGAGCTGCTGGGCGAGCTCGCGGTCGGCCACAACGGAAACTGCATCAACGCGCGCGAGCGGCGCGACGAGCTCATCGCGGCGGGCGTCGAGTTCTCGACGTCGAGCGACACCGAGGTCGTGGCCCAGGCGATCGCATCCGCGCAGGGTGCCGGATGGGACCAGCGGATCGTCGCGGCATTGCCGTCGCTGGCCGGTGCCTGGTCGCTCACGCTGCTCACGCCGAGCGCGCTGTACGCGATCCGCGATCCGCTCGGCGTGCGGCCGCTGTGCCTCGGGCGCAAGGGCGACGCCTGGATCGTCGCGAGCGAGAACTCCGCCCTCGAGACGATCGGCGCCGAGACCGTGCGCGACGTGCGGCCGGGCGAGGTCCTGCGGATCGACGAGCGCGGGCCGGTCACCATCGCCGATCTCGCCGCGGACCGGACCGGCCTCTGCGTGTTCGAGCACGTCTACCTCGCGTCGGCGTCCAGCGACATCGGCGGCCGTTCGGTGTACGCGACGCGCGAGCGGATGGGGGAGATCCTCGCCGAAGAGCATCCCGCCGACGCCGACGTGGTCATTCCGGTGCCGGACAGCGCGATCCCCGCGGCCGTCGGCTACGCCCGCCGGAGCGGGATCCCGTTCCGCGAGGGGCTGATCAAGAACCGCTACATCGGCCGGACCTTCATCCAGCCGACCCAGGAGCTCCGCCGCCACAGCGTCGCGCTCAAGTACAACGCCCTGCGGGACGTCCTCGACGGCAAGCGCGTGGTCGTTGTGGACGATTCGATCGTCCGCGGCTCGACGAGCGGTCCGATCGTGCAGCTCCTCAAGCGGCACGGCGCGCGGGAGGTGCATCTCCGGGTGTGCTCGCCGCCCATCCGCCATCAGTGCTTCTTCGGCGTGGACATGGCCCGCCGCGATGAGCTCATCGCCTCGCGGATGGACGAGGCCCAGATCCGCGAGCACGTCGGCGCGGACACGCTGGGCTACCTCTCGCTCGAGGGCATGATCCGCGCGACCGGTGCGACGCGAGGCGCGCTCTGCACGGCGTGCTTCACCGGCGACTACCTCGTGCCGGTGCAGCTCGAGCTGACGAAGGACGTGCTCGAGGCCTCGCGCGCGTGAAATACCAGGACGCGGGCGTCGACATCTCGCGGGCCGAGGACGCGCTCGCGCGGATCCGCGACAGGGTGCGGGCGACGAAGCGGCCCGAGGTGCTCGGCGACATCGGTGCCTTCGGCGGGCTCTTCCGGCTGGCCGGCACCGACACGGTGCTCGTGGCGACGACCGACGGCGTCGGGACGAAGCTCGAGCTCGCGCGGCTGCTGGACCGCCACGAGGGCGTCGGTACCGACCTCGTGCATCACTGCGTGAACGACGCGCTCGCCATGGGCGCCGAGCCGCTCTTTTTCCTCGATTACTTCTCGACGTCCACGCTCGACCCCGCCGTGTTCGGTCGTGTCGTCGGCGCGATGGCCGACGCGTGCCGCGCCCACGGCTGCGCCCTCCTCGGCGGCGAGACCGCGGAGATGCCCGGGATGTACGCCCCCGGGGCGTACGATCTCGCCGGCTTCCTCGTCGGCGGCGTCGCCCGCGACCGGATCCTCGATCCGGCGTCCGTGCGCGAGGGTGACGTGCTCATCGGCCTGCCGTCCAACGGCCTGCACACCAATGGGTTCTCGCTCGCGCGCGCGATCGTCGCGACCCGGGCCCGAGCCGAGGAGACCGACGAGCGCGCGGTGCTCGACGCGCCGCGGCCGGAGCTCCGTGGCGGGACGCTCGGCGATGCCCTGCTCGCGACCCACCGCTGCTACCTCGAGGAGGTGCGGGCGCTGCGCGCGGCCGCGGCGGTGCGCTCGATCGCGCACCTCACCGGCGGCGGGTGGGAGGGCAATCTCCCGCGCGCGCTGCCGAACGGTCTCGGCGCGGTCGTGGATCGCGACAGCTGGATCGTGCCGCCGCTCTTCCGGATGCTCGTGACCTGGGGCGGTGTCGCCGAGAGCGAGGCCTTCGATACCTGGAACATGGGCATCGGCCTCGTCGTCGCGATCGCCGCGGCCGACCAGCGCGCCGCGCTCCGCGCGCTGCCGGACGCGATCCGGATCGGGGCGGTCGAGCGCGCGCGGCCGGACGCGCCGCGGGTGCGCTGGGCATCGAGGACGCCGTGACCCTGCGGATCGGCGTCTGCGTGAGCGGGCGCGGCACGAACCTCCAAGCCATCCTCGACGCCTGCGCCGACGGCCGGCTCGACGCGCGCGTGGTGTATGTCGGCGCCAGTCGCAAGTCCGCGCCCGCGCTCGAGCGGGCGAAAGCCGCCGGCGTGCCGGCCGAGGCCTTCCCGCCCGCGGTCAACGGGGGCCGCGACGCCGCGCAGCAGCTCATGGCCCGGCGGCTCGTCTCGGCGGACGTCGAGCTCGTGGTGCTCGCGGGCTACGACCGGATCCTCGCGGATCCGTTCTGGGACGCCCTCGGTGACGTGCCGGTCATCAACATCCATCCGTCGCTGCTGCCGGCGTTCGGCGGGCTGAACCGGCTCAAGGTCCATGAGGCCGTGCTCGCCGCCGGCGTCGGCGAGACCGGGTGCACGGTGCATCGAGCGCATCGGGGGATGCTCGACGAGGGCGAGATCCTCGTTCAGCGGCGGGTGCCGGTCCTGCCGGGTGACGACCCCGAGACGCTCGAAGCCCGGGTGCTCGCCGCCGAGCACGTGGCGCTCGTCGAGGCGGTCGCGCAGATGGGCAGGTCCGCCGCGCGCGTCTAGCGCTACCCGGCGTGCGTCCCCGCGAACGGTGTGGGGGCCGGCGCCAGGTCGGCCAGCACGGACGGCCGCGACGCATCCAGCCGTCGCGAGATCCCGAGGCCGATGAGGCCGGCGGCGAGCGCGATGGCGAACGCCGCGGCGATCCCGGTCTGCACCGGCAATCCCCGGCCGACCGCGATCGCGATGGCCGCGCCCCCGGCGCCGGTGCCGAGCGCGGTGCCGAGGTTGTCGAGCACCTGCATCGC
>JAXDLF010000195.1:0-12421 GCA_034666765.1 Chloroflexota bacterium | reverse complement strand
AGGCCCATCTCGAGCGGCTCGCGGTCCTCGATCGGACGGCCGGAGCCGGACCGTTCTTCATCGGTGGACCGGTGCCGCGGCGGTACAGTCCGGCGGCCGTCCCGGTGCTCGCCCTGCGCGGCGAGTTCCTCACCGCGTACACGCCGTATCAGCCAGAGGTGAGTCAGGGCACGCTGCAGGCGGTCTTCGAGTACCGGTCGCTCATGGCCGAGCTCCTCGCGATGGACGTCGTGAACTCGTCGATGTACGACGGCTCGACCGCGGTGGCCGAGGCCGCCCTGATGGCGGTGCGGCTCACCGGCCGGCGCCGCGTCGTCGTCGCGAACGAGGTGTTCTCGCAGTTCCGCCAGACGCTCGCGACGTACGCCAAGGGACCGGACCTCGAGATCGTCGAGGTCCCGACGCGCGATCTCGCCGCGAACGCGGCCGGTGCGGCGTGCCTCATCGTCCAGCACCCCGATGCCTTCGGCACGCTCGTCGGCGTTCGGGCCATCGCGGACGCGGCGCACGCCGCGGGCGCGCTCTGCGTCCAGGTCACCGAGCCGCACGCGAACGCCCTGCTCGAGCCCCCCGGCGCGCTCGGGGTCGACATCGCCGTGGGCGAAGGCCAGCCGCTCGGCATCCCGCTCTCGTTCGGTGGGCCGCACCTCGGCATCCTGGCCTGCCGCGAGCCGCTCGTCCGTCAGATGCCGGGCCGGATCGTCGGCCAGACCGTCGACGCGTCGGGCACGCGCGGGTTCGTCAACACGCTGCAGACCCGCGAGCAGCACATTCGCCGCGAGAAGGCGACGTCCAACATCTGCACGAACGAGGCGATCGCCGCGATCACCGCGTCGGTCTACCTGTCGCTCATGGGGCCCCGGTCGCTGCGCGCGGCCGCGCGCCTCGGCGTCGCGCGCGCGCACGCGCTGGCCGACCGCCTCTCGCGGCTGCCGGCCGTCACCGCCGGGGACGGCGCCCCGTTCTTCGACCGCTTCGCCCTGCGGTCGCCGCTCGGCGGCGGCCTCCGGACCGCGCTCCTGGCCGACGGGATCCTCGTCGGCGAGGGGATCGGACGGCACTACGCCGATTGCGGCGACGGGGTGACGATCCAGTGCACCGAGGTCACGACGGAGGCGGACGCCGACCGGCTCGTGGACGCCGTCGAGCGGGTCACCGCGCGCCGTCCGGTGGCGGCGTCGTGAGCCGCATCCGCTACGAGACCGGAACGAAGACCGAGATGCCCGCGCTCGAGCCGCTGCTCTTCGAGCTGCAGCAGCCCGGCCGCTCCGGCCGCCACGTGCGTGGCGGCGAGCAGGCCGACGCGCTCATCCCGGCCGCGTTCACGCGGACGGCGCCGCTCCCGCTGCCCGAGCTCAGCGAGCCCCAGGTGGTGCGGCACTACACCCACCTCGCGCAGCTCAACTACTCGGTCGACGCGGGGATGTACCCGCTCGGCTCGTGCACGATGAAGTACAACCCGAAGATCAACGACCGCGCCGCCTCGCTCCCGGGCTTCGCCGACATCCATCCGCATCAACCCGACGAGACGGTGCAGGGCGCCCTCCAGCTGCTGTTCGAGCTGCAGGAGCTCCTTGCCGGCATCAGCGGGATGGACCTGGTCACGCTGCAGCCCGCGGCCGGCGCGCACGCCGAGTTCACCGCGATCCTGATGTTCAAGGCGTACCACGAGTCCCGCGGCGACACGAAGCGCCGGCGCGTGATCGTCCCGGACTCGGCGCACGGCACGAATCCGGCGTCGGCGGCGATGTGCGGGTTCGACGTCACGACGGTGAAGAGCGACGCCCGCGGCAACGTCGACCTCGACGCGCTGAAGGCCGCCCTCGGGGACGACGTCGTCGGTTTCATGCTGACGAATCCGAACACGCTCGGGCTCTTCGAGGAGCGGGTCCGCGAGGTGTGCGCCGCGGTCCACGCGGCCGGCGGTCTGGTGTACGGCGACGGCGCGAACATGAACGCGCTGCTCGGGGTGGCCCGCCCCGGCGATCTCGGCTTCGACTGCGTGCACATCAACGTCCACAAGACCTTCTCGACGCCGCACGGCGCGGGCGGTCCGGGTGCCGGCCCGCTCTGCGTGAAGCGCCAGCTCGAGCCGTTCCTGCCGGTGCCGCGCATCATCAGGGACGGCGCCGGCACGTACCGGCGCGAGAGCGCGACGGAGCACCCGCTCAGCATCGGCCGGGTCCGGTCGTTCGTCGGAAACTTCGGCGTCCTCGTGCGGGCGTACACGTACATCCGCACCCTCGGCGAGGAGGGCCTCATCGAGACCGGCAGGGACGCGATCCTCGCGGCCAACTATCTGCTCGCGCTCGTCCGCCAGGGCTACGACGTCGCGTACGAGCGCACGCCGATGCACGAGTTCGTGCTCACCGCGGCGAGGCAGAAGCGGCAGGGCGCGAACGGGCTCGACATCGCGAAAGCGCTCATCGACGAGGGCTTCCACCCGCCGACGGTGTACTTCCCGCTCATCGTCCCCGAGGCGCTCATGATCGAGCCGACGGAGACCGAGCCTAAGGAGACGCTCGACGCGTTCGCCGACGCGCTGCTCCGCATCGCGAAGCGCATCGAGACCGACCCGAAGTCGGTGCACGACGCGCCGGTGCGGGCGCCCCTCCGGCGGCTGGACGAGGTCGCCGCCGCGCGCAAGCCCGTGCTGCGCTACCGGCCGGCATGAGCGTCGTGCCCGCGACGCGCGTCGCGATGGTGCGGCCGCCGCGCGCGCGCGTCTCCCATGCGATCGCCGACCTGCGGGCCCAGCCGGACGCCGGCAGCGAGCTGGTCGATCAGGCACGGTTCGGCGAGGGCCTCACCATCCTCGGCGAGTCCGGTGACTGGGCCTACGTTCAGGGCGAGGACGGCTACTTCGGCTGGATCCTGCAGCAGCTCATTCGGCGGGACACCGATCCGTCACGTCAGCTCGTCGTCGCCAGGCACAACGCCCCCGTGCGGCGGGAGCCCAGCGAGGCGAGTGCGGTGATCGGCGCGGTGGATGCAGGTGTGGTGTCGGACGTGGTGCAGTCCAGCTACGTGTACTGCGCGAACGGCTGGTTGGCGCTCGCCGACACGGTTCCGAGCGACCGCCTGCCGCAGCGCCATCCGACGCCCGAGGACATCGTCGCGACGGCCGAGTCGTACCTCGGTGTGCCGTATCTCTGGGGCGGCACGACCGCACACGGAATCGACTGCTCCGGCCTCACCCAGCAGGTCTATCGTTTGAATGGCGTCGGGCTGGACCGCGATGCGGACCAGCAGGCGCTGGGAGGCCGACCGGTGGACCAGGCTCGGGTGGGTGACCTGTTCTTCTTCGGTTCCGAACGCGTGACGCACACCGCGATCGCGACGGGCGAGCGCACATTCATCCACGCGCCGCAGTCCGGCATGTCGGTCCAGCGCGGCGAGCTCTCCGAGCCGACGCGGCTCCGCGCGATCCGCCGGTACCTCCCATGACCCGCGCCGCCCGGAAGCCCGACGATGCCGAGGCGGAGCCCCGCGGCGATCGCGAGCTCGTGTACGCGGCGCGCGCCGGGGACACGATCGCGTTCGACAACCTGTTCTACCGCTATCGCGACGGCATCTACCGGCTCGGTCTCGCGATCACGAAGGATCCCTCCGCGGCGGAGGAGATCGTCATCGACACGTTCGCCCGCGCGCATCGCGCGCTCGAGCGCCTCGAGCCCGACGACACCCTCCGGCCGTGGCTGTACCGCGTCGCGGTCAACCTCTCCTACAACCGGCGCCCGCGGAAGGGCGTCACGTTCAGCTCGCTCGACGACGGTACCGGCGACCTCGCCGCCGAGGGCGAATCGCCGAGTGAGGCCGCCGAGCGCGGCGAGCGGCGCCGGGTGGTCCTCGAGTGCGTCGACGCGCTCGGGCCCAAGCACAAGATCGTCGTGATGCTGCACTACCTCAACGGGCTGAACCTCGCGGAGATCGCCGAGATCGTCGAGGTGCCCGTCGGGACGGTGAAATCCCGGCTCCACTACGCCCTGCGGAAGCTCCGAGTGCAGCTTTCGGCACATCCGGGCCTCGACTTCGAACCGGTCGAGATCTTCGGCCCTACCGACATACAGATGCGTAGGCAGGCCCAGTGAGGCGCTTCGGTCCCGCGCCCGTCACGCTCGAGCAGCGGCTCGTGCTGGACGCCGCCCTGGACGAGGCCTTCGCGCCGCTTCGGACGCGCGGTACGGCGGCCGGCCCGGCCCGCGCCCGGGCCGCGGCCCGCTGGTCGGATGCCGAGCCGAGCGGGCCGAGCACGCTGGATCTGCTGGCGCGCATCTCGAAGGTCGCCGCGGCCGCGGTGATCTCGGCGTTCCTGTTCGCCGGCTCGGTCGCGTCGATCCAAGCCCCCGGGGTGCCGGACATCTCGCGGGATGCCGTGACCGCCGGCGAGTGGACCCTGAATGGGCGGAACGCGTACCAGCGTCCGATCCTCTCGCGGTTCGCGGACTACCGCACCACCGCCGGCGACATCGCGGTCAACGCCGCATCGGCGCGACGCCCCGAGGCAGCCACGCCGGCGCACAGCGTCCGTGACTCGGAGCCCTTCGCCGACACTCCGTAGCCTTCCGCCGGTGCGGCTCCGTTCGCTGGTCCTCGGGCTGGTCCTCGTCCTCGTCCTCACGACGCTGGTCGGGTGCGCCCAGGCCCGGCCGGCCCGGCGCGACGTGGTCATCGGCATGGTCGGCGAGCCCACGTCGGTCTTCGCCGACGACCCGAACGCGCGGCTCATCGCCGCCGCCGTCACCGAGGACCTCGTCCGGAGGGACGCGCACGACGACTTCGTGGCGCGGCTCGCCACGCGGGTGCCCACCCTCGAGAACGGCGGACTCACCGTGTTGACGGACGACCCGGCGTCGCCCGATGGCCGCCTCGTCGCGACATTCGAGCTGCGCCCGGACCTCGTCTGGCAGGACGGCGCGCCGCTCACCTCGGGCGACGTGCGGTTTGCGTGGGAGACCGACCGCGCCGCGCCGCTGGGCAGCGAAACCCGCTGGATCGCCGATCGCGTCGAGCGCGTCGATGTCATCACCGATCGCGTGGCGCGGCTCACCTACCGGGCGAACGAACGGTGGGACGGCTACGCCATCGCCGCACGCGTGCTCCCGGAGCATCTGCTCGCGAACGCGAGCCCGGCCCGGCTCGCGCAGTACGCGCGGGAGCCGGTCCACGCCGGACCGTTCGCCGTCGCCGCGTGGCTGCCGGGGATCGGGATCACGCTCTCCGCGTTCAAGAGCTACGCGCTCGGTGCGCCCGCCCTCGGCCGGCTCGAGATCCGATTCTTCCCCGGCCGGACCGCGCTCCTCGACGCGCTGCGGCGGGGCGAGGTCGACGTCGTGCCGTCGCCCGGACTCGAGGCGGATCTCGCGGGCACGTTGGACCGCTTCGCCGACGGCACCACGCTCCAGACCTTCTACAAGCAGTCCGAGTCCGTCGAGGTCCTGCGGTACGGCCCGCGGTTCGCCGACCCGGCGCTGCGCGAAGCGGTCGAGCTGACCATCGACCGGCGCAAGCTGAACGAGGTCCTCTTCGAAGGCCGCGCGGTCGTGCCACGGTCGTACCTCGTCGCGCCGGGCTGGGCGGCCGGGGACGCCGGCGCGGCACCGGACGCCGACACGGAGCGCGCGCGCTCGCTCCTGCTGGCGGCGGGGTTCACCCGTGGTCCGTTCGGGATCCTCGAGCACGGCGGCGATCGATTCACGGTGTCGATCCTCGTGCCGGCGGGCTCGACCCCCCGAAGCGACGCGGCCCGCCTCGTCGCCGGCGACCTCGCGGCCATCGGGATCGCGGCCGACGTCCGCGAGCAGCCGCCCGAGGCCGCGGCCGTCGCGCTCGCGGCCGGCACGTTCGACCTCGCCATCGTCCCCGAGGACGTGAGCGATCCCCAGCGGGCGACCGACCGCTACCGCGGCGCCGCGGGACCGTGGTTCGAGGCCCTCGCCGCGGCCGCCGCGGCGGCCGGCGACCGGGCCGAAAAGCGGCTGCTCTACGCCGAGCTGGAACGCGTCTGGGACGATGCCCGGCCGGCCCTGCCCCTGTATCAGCGCCTGCAGGTCGACGTCGCGCCGCGGGCCCTCGCCGCGATCGACCCGCCGTCGGGCGGGGTCCCGCTGACCTGGAACGTCCGTGAATGGCGCTTCACCACGCCCTGACCGCCGGCCTGAACCCCCCGCCGGGACGGCGGGTACAGCATGTCGACGGGTCAACTGTCGCGCAATTGACGCTGCGCGCCGGGCGACCACACAATGTCTCGGTCCCGAACGCTCGGCTGCATTCAGCCGCGGCCGTGCGCCAAAGGGCCACGAAGGGAGGCACAGGGAGCCCCGGCTCTGGTGGGTCCGGTGACCCGAATCGGTCGCGGAGGCGACCCCTCGTGCTTCGTCGTCGACCCGTACAAGCGTCGCGTGCCACAACAATTGGAGGGAGCGAATGATCCAGCGCCGATCAGGCCTTTGGTCGATCTTGGTGATGCTCGTCGCGGTCTCGATGATCGTCACGGCGTGCCAGGCCGGCAATCAAGGCGGCAACACCGCGAGCGGCTCCACCGCCGTCGATCCGAATGGTGAGCTGAACACCAACACCGGTGGCGAGCCCGACACCATCGACCCGCAGAAGGAGTCGTTCGTCAACGAGGTCGCGCAGACCATGATGGTCTTCGAGGCCCTGATGACCTTCGATCCCAAGACGCTCAAGCCGATCCCCGGCGCCGCGAAGGACCAGCCCAAGGTCTCGTCCGACGGGCTGACCTACACCTACACGCTCCGTGACGGTCTCAAGTACTCGGACGGCAGCGCCCTGACCCCGAAGGACTTCGCCTTCGGCTTCGCCCGGCTCTGCGACCCGAACGTCGCGGGCGACTACGCGTTCACCGGGTACGTCATCGTCGGGTGCGAGGACTACAACAGCATGGACCCGAAGAAGGCGACGCCGGCCGAGCTCGCGGCCGCGAAGGCCAAGCTCGGGATCACCACGAGCGGCCAGGACATCACCTTCAAGCTGACCGAGCAGGCGCCGTACTTCAACGCCATCGCGGCGCTCTGGGTCGGCGTCCCGTCGCGTGAGTCGGACGTCACCAAGGGTGGCGACAAGTGGACCGAGCCGACGACGTTCATCGGCAACGGCCCCTTCAAGCTCACCGACTGGAAGCACAACGAGAAGATGGTCTTCGAGCGCAACGACAACTACCGGAACCCGGCCAAGCTGAAGCGTTGGACGAAGGTCATGATCAACGAGAACGCGGTGGCCTTCGCCGCATACCGCAACAACGAGCTTGACCTGGTCGGCGTGGCCGCGGAGCAGCTCCGCACCGTCGACGCCGATCCCGACCTCAAGGCCCAGGTCCGGGACGTCCCCGGCTCCTGCACCTTCTACTACGGCTTCAACACGCAGAAGACGCCCTTCACCGACACGAAGGTGCGCCAGGCGTTCGCGAAGTCGTTCGACCGTGCCGCGTACATCAGCGATGTCCAGAAGCTCGGCACCCCCGCCGAGTCGTTCATGCCGCCCGGAATGCCCGGCTACGACAAGGACGACCACAACCAGAAGTTCGACGTGACCGCTGCGAAGGCGGCGCTCGCGAGCTCGACCTTCGCGGGCAAGCCTGAGATGACCGGCATCAAGTTCACGTACTCGTCATCCGCGGCCGCGAAGACCCGCGTCGAGTGGGCCCAGCAGCAGTGGAAGACGAACCTCGGGATCGACGTCACGCTCGATCCGGTCGACCGCACGACCTACACCCAGCTGGTCAAGAAGCCGGAGACGACGCCGGCGCTGTTCCTCCTCGGCTGGTGCGCGGACTATCCCGACCAGCAGGACTGGCTCACGACCGTGTTCATCTCGAACTCGACCGTGACGCACGTCGGCTGGAAGAACACCCAGTACGACACGCTCGTGAAGCAGGCGGACAAGGAGCCTGACGCGAAGAAGCGTGACGATCTGTACCTGCAGGCGCAGAAGCTCCTCACCCAGGAGGCCCCGGTCGCCTTCCTGTACTACGACGCGTCGAAGTACCTCTTGAAGCCATACGTGCACGGCATCACCGACACGGCCATGGACTTCCTGCCCGGCATCTTCGACATCACGAACATCTCGGTGTCCAAGAAGCAGTAGCGCTTCGCGCGCCATTGAGACGTCGACAGCCGGGCCGGCCGCAAGGCCGGCCCGGCGACGTTCCGGCGGGTCCCGCGCCGCTGGAACATGGCCCCGGATGCGAACCGTGCGGACTGTGCCCCGGTATACACTCGCGAAGAGGCGACAGCGCCGCTCAGGAGGCCGCACCAGCCACAGATGCTCCAATACACGATCCGCCGGCTGCTGCTGATCATCCCAACCATGTTCTTCGTAGCCCTCATCACCTTCGCGCTCGCGCACTCGGCTCCGGGCTCGCCGTTCGAGAAAAACATCAACCGGCCGCTTCCCCAATCGACCATCGACCGGCTCAATCGCCTCTACAACATCGACAAGCCGATGCCCGAGCAGTTCGTCCTGTTCCTCGGGAACGCGGTCAAGCTGGACTTCGGACCGAGCCTGATCTTCGACCGGCAGGTCGTCGACATGATCGGCCAGGGCTTCCCGGTGTCGGCCCAGCTCGGCGTACAGGCCCTGCTCCTGTCCCTCGCGATCTCCCTGCCGCTCGGCGTCGTGAGCGCGCTCAAGCAGAACTCGGCCATCGACTACGGGAGCCTGTTCTTCGCGACGGTCGGCTACACCATCCCGTCCTTCGTCATCGCCATCTTCGCGATCTACATCTTCGCCGTGAATCTGCGGCTGTTACCGATCATCGGCTGGGGTGACCTCAAACACATGATCTTGCCGACGGTCATCCTGGCCCTCGGTCCGGCCGCCGTGCTCATGCGCATCACGCGGGCCAGCATGCTCGAGGCGATCCGCCAGGACTATGTGCGGACCGCGCGGAGCAAGGGCCTGCGCGAGCAGGTCGTCATCGTCAGTCACGTCATGAAGAACGCGATGATCCCGGTCGCGACGATCGTCGGACCGGTGACCGCGGGACTCATCACCGGCTCGTTCATCATCGAGCAGCTCTTCAGCGTTCCCGGCGTGGGCCGGCTGTACGTGACGAGCATCCTCGGGCGCGACTACCCGGTGATCATGGCGACCACCCTGCTCTACGCGTTCCTCATCATGATCGCGAACATCACCGTGGACATCGTCTACGGGATCCTCGACCCGCGGATCAAGGTGGGTAAGTAGTGGCCACCGTCACCACGAGCGCGGCGCAGAAACGCTCGATCGACGCGAACGTCCTCACGCGCAAGCAGCGCTCGCTGTGGCAGGACGCCTGGTGGCGGCTCCGGCGGAACAAGGCGGCGATGATGGGCCTCGGCATCATCGCGCTCGCGGCCTTCCTGGCGGTCTTCGCACCGCTCATCGCGCCGTTCGACCCGACGGTCCAGGACACCAAGGTGAACAACATGGACCCGTTCTGGGTCGACTCGATCTATCACAACTCACGGTTCCCGCTCGGCAGCGACCAGCTGGGCCGCGACATCCTCAGCCGGCTGATCTGGTCCACCCGCATCTCGCTCGTCGTCGGGCTGGTCCCGACGCTGCTCGTCTTCACCATCGGCGTGACGCTCGGGCTGCTCGCCGGCTACCTGGGCGGGTGGATCGACAACCTCCTGATGCGCTTCACCGACATCATCTACGCGTTCCCCGACCTGCTCTTCGTCATCATCATCATGGCGACGCTGCGCAACACGTGGCTCGGCGACATCATGGGGGGCCTCGTCCTCATCTTCGTCGCCCTGGCCGTGGTGAACTGGGTCGGTCTCGCGCGGCTCGTGCGGGGCCAGGTCCTGTCCCTGAAGGAGAAGGAGTTCGTCGAGGCCGCCCGCGCGACGGGCGTTCCGACGAGGCGCATCCTGATCCGGCACCTGTTCCCGAACGCCCTCGCGCCGGTCATCGTGTCGCTCGCGTTCGCCATCCCCGGCGCGATGCTCGCCGAGTCGGTACTGTCGTTCATCGGGATCGGCATCCGGCCGCCGACGGCGACCTGGGGCGTCATGATCAACGAGGGCTACACGGTGTTCTCGCAGAGCCCCTGGCCGGTGCTGCTCCCCGCGATCTGCATCTCACTCGTCATGCTCGCGTTCACGTTCCTCGGCGACGGGCTGCGCGACGCGCTCGACCCGCGGATGAAGACGTAGCCGACGTTGCGTAGACTCGCGTCCAGTCATACCGACCGGTGGTGACGGTAGGGAAGGGGAGACCACGTGCCTGAGCTGCTCGAGGTCAAGGACCTCAAAACGCAGTTCTTCACGCGTGACGGCGTCGTCAGGGCCGTCGATGGCGTGTCCTTCCAGCTGGCTGCCGGCGAGACGCTCGGCATCGTCGGCGAGTCCGGCTGCGGCAAGTCCGTGACCGCCCTCTCGCTCATGCGGCTCATTCCGCAGCCCCCGGGCAAGATCGTCGAAGGCTCGATCATGTTCGACGGCCAGGACATCCTGAAGATGGACGACGACGACGTCCGCGCCATCCGCGGGAACAACATCGCGATGATCTTCCAGGACCCGATGACGAGCCTGAATCCGGTGCTCACGATCAGCCGGCAGATCTCCGAGGCCCTCGAGCTCCACCTGAAGATGGACAAGGCCGAGGCGAAGCGGCGCACGATCGAGCTGCTCGAGCTCGTGAACATCCCGAGCGCGAAGAAGCGCGCCGACGACTACCCCCACCAGTTCTCCGGCGGCATGCGCCAGCGCGTCATGATCGCGATGGCGCTGTCCTGCAACCCCAAGCTCATCCTGGCGGACGAGCCGACGACCGCGCTGGACGTGACGATCCAGGCGCAGATCCTCGACCTGCTGAAGAACCTCGCGCGGGAGTTCCGCACGGCCTTCATCCTCATCACCCACGACCTCGGCGTCGTGGCCGGGATGACCCAGCGCATTCATGTCATGTACGGCGGGCAGATCGTGGAGAAGGCCGACACGAACGAGCTCTTCGCCAATCCGAAGATGCCCTACACGTGGGGCCTGCTCCGCTCGATCCCGCGGCTGGACGAGTCGCGTAAGGCGAAGCTCCTCCCGATCGAAGGGCTGCCGCCGGACCTCATCGCGCCCCCGCCGGGTTGCCGCTTCGAGCCGCGCTGCCAGTACCGCCGCGAGATCTGCGGGACGACGCCGCCGGAGCTGAAGCACATCCCGAACGCCAAGCCGGATCACGAGGCTCGCTGCTGGGGCACCCAGGAGGGTGGCTGGCTCGTCAACACCGACTGGCGCCGCGATGTCGGCAGCCTGGAGCAGCTCGAGGCGATCAAGCAGGAGGTCGCGGACCTCCCGCCCGAGGTCAAGCGCATCGAGGCGTCGGGCGAAGTGCCGCCACCGCCGAGCGCGTAGGGGAGAGGCAACCGATGGCAGTGCAGCAGGACCAGTTCATCCAGCGCAGCCGCTCGACGGCGACGTTCGACAGCGGCAAGAACCTGCTCGACGTGAAGGCCCTGAAGATGCACTTCCCGCTCACCCAGGGGATCATTTTCCAGCGCCAGGTGGGCGCGGTCCGGGCCGTCGATGGGATCGACTTCTTCGTGGAGAAGGGCGAGACCCTCGGTCTGGTCGGCGAGTCGGGCTGCGGCAAGTCCACCACCGGCCGGGCGATCCTGCAGCTCTACAAGCCGACGTCCGGCGAGGTGCGGTTCGACGGGGTCGAGCTGACGAAGCTCGGCGGCGAGGCGATGCGCAAGATGCGACGCCGGATGCAGATGATCTTCCAGGACCCGTACGCATCGCTGAACCCCCGCATGTCGGTTCGCGACATCATCGGCGAGCCGCTCGTGATTCACGGCATCGGCTCCACCGCGGAGCGCCGCGAGCGCGTGGGCGAGCTGATGCGCATCGTCGGTCTGAACCCGTACTACGCGAGCCGCTTCCCGCACGAGTTCTCGGGTGGTCAGCGCCAGCGCATCGGCATCGCGCGCGCCCTGGCGGTCTCGCCGGACTTCATCGTCTGTGACGAGCCCGTCTCCGCGCTCGACGTGTCGATCCAGGCCCAGATCATCAACCTCCTCGAGGAGCTGCAGGAGCAGTTCAACCTCACCTACCTGTTCATCGCCCACGACCTGTCGGTGGTCCGTCACATCAGCGACCGGGTTGCCGTCATGTACCTCGGTAAGATGATGGAGCTCGCGGACCGCAACGAGATTTACGACAACCCGCTGCACCCGTACACGAAGGCGCTTCTTTCGGCGGTGCCGATTCCGGACCCGACGCTAGAGCGAAAGCGCGAGCGCATCATCCTCACGGGTGACGTGCCCAGCTCGCTGCGGCCGCCGCGTGGCTGTGTCTTCCACACCCGCTGCCCCATCGCCATCGATGAGTGCCGGCAGGTCATCCCGGAATGGCGCGAGGTCAGCACCGGCCACTGGGTTGCCTGTCACCGGGTCTAATCCGGCGCCCTTGTTTGCCCA